>PMNP01000293.1 GCA_003161755.1 Ignavibacteriota bacterium
CATGATGGATCGGTCGGGAACTCCGGCAATCGCAAGGACATACAACGCGTAGATGGTGCTCTTGTCGGCGATATGACGCACGGTGGTCTTCCCTTCAGTGTAAAAGGCATAGTCCACGGTCTTGCGCTCACGCGCAATGGCTGCCACCGCGTTCAATGCAGGCTTCATCAGCCCATCGGGGACCGCATAGCCTGCTTTTCGGGCCTCGGTAAGGAAATGTGTCGCATACACTGTCGCCCATGGGTATGCCGGGCCTCCTCCTCCCGGCCAGTACATAAACCCGCCGTCAGGAGTTTGCATCGTACCGAGAATGCTGATGGCTTCGTTGACGAAATAGGTGGGACTGCCGTTGGCAATTGCTGAAGGAGCAAGTAGGGCTGCGATATCACGAAGGTAGATCTGCGGAAAAGCCTTCGACGTGATCTGCTCGATGCATCCATACGGATAGCCGACGAGATTTTTCAGACGGCCCGCAAAATTTGCGACGGGGAATGGACTGATCGTAATATATGCACGGCGCCCTTCCTTGAAGAAAACGTCGGGCACGTCGTGTCGTGCGGTCCCTCCTCCTTCTATCGATCCGACGATGGCGTCACTCATGAATGGAGATGCGGGTCTCACCGGCAGTTCCGTCAGTGATTCAATCTCCCCTTCCGGTGTAGCGGTCTTTACGTTTACCGTAGCCTTCCCCAATTGACGGCCGACACGGAGTCCGGCAAGAGTGTACGCCTCCTGATTTGCCTTCACCTCAAGTCCGGCAGGCCGTGCAGCGAGGAGGATTCCGCCGGTGGTCTGAACGTCAAACCTCAATGAGACCGGAGCGGCAGTCGTGTTGTGAGCAGTAATGGCCATGGAAATGGAATCGCCGGGACTCAAGAACCTCGGCAACGCGGGAGTTACGACCACCGGATCGGCTACAGTCATGGGTTGCGAAGCAGCCCCGAATCTGTCACCCTTGTACGCAAAGACCATCAAGCGCACTTCTCCGTTGAAGTCGGGGACATCAAATGTCACCTGTACCTTGCCGGATCCGTCGGTATGTTTTATGCCCGACCACAACGCAACAGGTTTCACCCGTTGGGCGCTGAGCGGATTGACGCGACGTTCAAGCTCGGCGTCGCTTCCCCCTGAGGAGCTGGCACTGCGCTTTGATGGCTCTTGAATTAAGTGCTTGAAAAAGTCAAATGTTTCGGTTTCCAGAGCCTTGCGTGCGTAGAAGTAGGAATACGGATCAGGCGTCTTATAGTTCTTCATCTGCAGGATCCCCTCATCCACGGCCGCCAGTGTCAGCGCCACGTTGTTCTCGCCAGAGACGTTGACCGTCACCGTCTGTTTTGTCCGCGGACGGATCTTCGCGGGCGCCTCGATCGCGACCGTAAGCTTGTTGATTTTCTTCTCCACCATGATCGGTGCGAAACCGTGACCGGCCAAAAGCGGGATGTTCAACTCCTTGATTTTTCTGAATAACACAGCACTGACGTACACATTCGGGAGGAAGTTGTCTTCGATGGGAATGTCCATCGACGCGGCATTGTTCGCAACGTCCAGGTACTGATAGCTCATGACGCCCCGGCGTTCCACTGTGACAAGCATTGTCCCGCTGAATGGCGTTTGGAAGAGAACATGGGCTTTGTCTCCCGGCGCATACACGGACTTATCCATGACAATGTCGACACGTGCTTCGGGATCAATGGCAAACGACGTCACGTCGGTAGAACCCCAGCTGTACGAGTAAAATGAAAACTGGTTGTATCCGCTTTCTCCCTCTTTCGAGGTCCTGACTGCATACTCGCCTGATCGATTCACCGAGAACGTATACTGCCCCGTGCCATCACCCAACACGAGTGTGTTGGATTGAACCGGAATCTCACGCAGTTCCGACACATACCGGAGAGTCTTGTCGGAACCATGTTGGCGCAGGACCGAATGCCATTCAAAGCGAACGATGTCCACTTTGGCGCGAAATCCCTTGATCGGTCGATCGGATGGGTCGACAGCAACGATTTTCATTGTTTGAGGAGTACCGGGATTGACGTAGTATGCTCCGCCGTTCATCACACCCAAATAGTATGGAAGCGGATCTACAATGGTTTGTGCGACCTGGTACACAGGCCGTCCTGATTCGTCAAACACCGCAATCCTTCCACGAAGACGGAGCATGCCGTTCACCAGCGGTTTCTCGGGCAACTCTATGGAGAAAGACGCCTTCCCCTCCTGATCTGTCTTCCCTTCCTCGAGGACAGGTTGGATGACTTCATTTTTCACAGCATCGTTCGCAAAGCGGTACGATGGGAAAGCCTTTGAGACGTAGGGGGTTGGAATGTAGGACCCCTCAAACTGCCATGAACGTCCTGCCGCCGGCGGGCCAAAGAAGTTGCGCGCTGAACAGTCGTATTTCAAGGTCTCGCCCGCCTGACATCGTTCAGTGGAGGGAGTGAGGATGACGCGGACCCGGTCCGGAACAAACTCTTCCACACTCACTGAATATTCGGCAATGTACTGCCCGCTCCCGGTCGAAAGCTCAAATTGATATGTCCCCGTAAGTGCACTGCTCTTGGTGGGGTAGGTTGCTTCAAAGGAACCGTCACTGTTCAGGACAAGCTGCTGCTCTGCCACCGCAGTTCCTCGGGGATCCACAGTCTTCAGTTTAACCGGCATGGATGCGGGAATTGCTTCCGTAAGATTCCGGACAACTCCCGAAAGAATGATCATTNNATCATCTCCCCGGGACGATAGAGGTTCCGGTCCCCGTACAGGAGTGCATCATAGACGTTCTCATTATCCCTTTTGCCGCCAACATCATATCGCGAGGTCTCCACCTGGTAGTCGCCGAGCGTGAGAAAATTGAAATCACTCTCCTTTTCCGCAGTAACGAGGTAGAGGGGGAAGTCCTTTGTTTTTTCGACCATATCAGTGAAACGGATAGTGCCGTCTCCATCAGTCGAACCGGCAGCAACAGTTTGATTGTCGGCAGACACCAGAGAGACTGTCACGCCTTTTACCGGACGCGCATCCTCGAGGCTGGTGACGAAGATCTGGACAACATCTGCGCTGCGTTTGACAATCATGCCGAGATCTGACAGAGAGACAAGCTTCGACGTGGTCTTCCAGGGCTTGTCGCTGGCGGCAATCTCAACATTATAAAACCCGCGGTATCCTGTGTGGAGAAACGGATTAAGATCGAGAAGGGTGGTCGCCTCCTTGTTCGTCAGGGCTTTAATCGCCATTGTGTCAAAACTCAGTCTGCGTCCGTAGTTTGCCACTGAGTATCTGAACTTCCGGGCACCCCAACCTCCTCCCTCTTCGTCATAATCTTCATAGTCGTAATCATAGTTCCGCCCATTCTGAAGGAAGTACACAAGGTTGTTCTGGAAAATCTGGCTGATGGTGACATTCAGCTTCGGAACGTTCGTTGTGAGGATCTCAAGTTTCTTTTCGCCTCCCAGAAGCATGTACACGCCGGACTCCGATGCGAACCGGAACGCCGGGGGAATTTGTCCGATATAGACACCCGCCTCGTACGAGTTCTTGAGCTTCCCGCCAAGATCGCTTTCGAGTCCCTCAGCTATGGTAAGTTGAACCGTCGCTCCGGGTTCAAATGCTCCGTGAATGGTGAATGCAGTTCCTTCTGCCGAAACAGTGAAATCCCTGTCGGGGGAAAGCCGGATGAACTGTTTGATTCTCGCCGGGTCCATGGCCTGCGAGGTCTGAATACGGATCCATCCTGTCTGTCCGTCAAAGCCGGCTTCATGACCGTAGATGCGAAGCTCTGCAAGGGGAGCCATGATGATCGTCATCGGACTCTCCATGGAAATTCTTGTGCCGGTTTCGGGGGAGACAAGATCCTTGTCAAAGCGTATCACGATGGTTCGTTGCTTTTCCGACTGCGTCACCGTTCCGAGTTCCAAGGGAATCGTATGGCTTCGCTCCTTTGCCATGACCAGGATCCCCTGCAGGGGAGCATCGTCGATGGTGATTTTTAGATGGGCAAGGATCTCGGCAGGATCCACCGCGTAGGAGAAAATCAGGTTTGCCTTAATTCCCACCTGGTGGCTTTCCGAGAGGCGTTCGTAAAACAACTCCGCTGAACGGAGGGTGAATGGCTCTGTCGCAAACTCAAAATCGTCGGGCCCGGAAAACCCTGTTGCCTTTGACATTGAAACGAGGAGGGAAGTATTGAACTTCCCCTTCACTTTTGCATCGCCCGGGAAGGCTCCGTCCGGACTGAAGATGAGCCGGGTGCTGTCCTGCCACGTGAATTTGCCGGGCACGGGCGGAGTAAACTCAACAAACGGAGTGGAGGTCCAACTATTGAGTGAATNNTGCAACGCCACGGGAAAACGTGAAACTCAGCACCGTGTCGCGCCGGACGATTCCCGACGGCATTGGAGAGGTCACGCGTATCTTGGTCACGTCGTTGCGTGAACACGAAAGAGCGGCAAGAACAAGGATTAAACAAAGTGCCCGGAAGCTGCTACGCGTGATGGTCATGGAGGATTCCCCAAAAGATGTTGGTGGGTTGATGCTATCCGAGGTATCGAATTGTGATCTTCACTTTCCCTACCCTGCCCTTATCATCGACACAACTTATTGTATGTTCGCCTTCAGGCACCGCCACCAGAACATTCTCCCCCGCTTTGACCGTCTTTAAGAACCGGTCATCCACATACCACGCATGCGTGAACACATCCACAAGGGGTGCGGCCTGGAACGAAAGCTTCTGTTTCCGTGATACGAGGTAGTATGTCATGTCGGACGATGGACTGATGATGCGGGGCCCGTCCCCCGAAGAAACTGAGGTGCAAAGAGGATTGTGCGGTGGGACGGCAACAAAATGCACATTGCTCCGCTTCCAGAATTCAAGCAGTTCCGGCGGATACGTCACGACTGTCAGCGTACGGTATGGATGCGCCGCGAGACACGACGGACAGAACGACATGGTGCAGTCGTTAGACACAAGGTATTCTTCACAGGCCTCGCAGGGTGTACGCTGCGTCCTTGAAAGGGAGTAAAGATCCTCTACCGTGTGCTGGCAACGGGTTGTTGGTTCACTGCCGCTTTCAACACAAACCTGTCGGAGAGAAACATCGGACGGCAGCGGGAGAATGGTCTTCTCGCAACCCCGGGAAATTGCGTTCAGGATATTCACAAGAAGCGGGGCCGCCGCGCGTCCTCCCGCCAGTTCTGGAATTCCGGTGTTATCCACGTTCCCCAGCCAGACCCCAACGGTATGGGAGGAGGTATAACCAATCGCCCATGCGTCACGGCGGCCATAACTGGTTCCCGTCTTGAACGCAATTGCGGGGAGTGTTATTGAGGATTCGAAACCATTCGGCAGATCCGGTCGTGTCAACCCGGACAGGATATGGGTGACCATATAGGCAGCCGACTCCGAAAACGCCCGGTCTCCCGGCGCAATCATCCCCTGCGCTCCCTTGAGAAACCTGAGGGGAGCCACGAGTCCGCCTCGTGGAAAGGCCGTGTACGAGGTGACAAGCTCTTCGAGCGTCACGCCGCACCCTCCAAGAATAATGCTCAGTCCAAGTTTCGATTTCTGCGCCTGGAGCGATTGGACACCTGCATTGACTGCAAACTGCACAAAGGCGCTGGTTCCAACATTCTTGAGTAGTCGGACCATGGGCACATTAAGCGAACGACGGAGCGCATCATCGGCAAACACAGGACCCGAATACGTTCCATCGTAATTCTCCGCAGTAAAACCTTCGGCGTCATATGGCACGTCCAGCAATCTTGATTTTGGAGTCAGCGTTCCCGCATCCATCAACATCGCATAGAGGAGAGGCTTCAGCGTGGATCCGGGAGACCGGAGCGCCCGCACGGCATCAACCTGTCCTTGAGAAGCGCAGTCGGCAAATTCCGCGGAACCTGCATAGGCAAGGACTTCCCTCGTTTTGTTCTCCACGA
>PMNP01000063.1 GCA_003161755.1 Ignavibacteriota bacterium
CTGGACTCTATGATGACTTGATTGTAAGGCTCGTCGTGCTCGAATTTGTCAACCTCACGAAGAAACGCGTCCACCTCTCTCCGGGATTCGGCGACCAGCTTGGAATTCGTCCGCTCGAGCTGCGTGAGGTACCATGAACGCCGAAGAAGTTCCTTGTCAATGACAGTGACATCCGGTCGTTCGCCTTCAACCAACTGCTTATAGAACGAGGCAGAGACCCAGTTATCCCATTGGTAGGAAATGATCAGCGCATTCGGCGGGAGGGATGCGAACATATTCTCTAAATAATCATCGACAAGGTGGTCTTGCCGTTCATTGACTGTGGAAAAATTAGCTCCAGCNNCTGTATGCAACCCCTCGTTGAAAGTTCTTTACAAGGTACAATCCAATTTGACGCAGCCCAAATCCAATCCACAGCGCGGTGGTAAAATAGGCAAGGAGAAAGTATGAGTCGATGTCGTGAATGTCATAATTGATTGCATAGGCGAGGCATCCAACAAACAGTAACATGGTGAATACCAGCAACCGGCGATCGGATCTCCAGAGCACCCAGATTCCGAGCAGCGCCAGCACCACCCCCAGGTAGACAAATTCCTGCGGGAAGGAATCCACGAACCCTCTGAATTGTCGAACAGCCACATCGGAGGAGGAAAACATCCAATTGTGATATTGCTTCCCACTGACATGCCAAAAGAGTCGNNACTGATGGGGTTTCCCCAATTCATCAAAGGAGCCCGTGCGGCGCGGAGGGGAAGGTACAAATAGGGAGATAATCCGAATAGGAACGGAAGCACCATGATGCCGATGCGCTTCCACGAGGCGATGCCAAACCCCTGCGAGGCAAAATAATAGAACAAGAAGGCAGGAGCGAGGAGGACTGTCGTCAGGTGATTCGTAAAACTCAGTCCCAAAATGAAGGCGAAGAGGATCCATTGATCCAGTCTGTTCTCCCAAGCAGCCGAAAGAAACGCTTGTATCACCAGACCTAGTAAGACACAATGCAACGGATACACTTCTATCGCCGTCGCCTGGGACCAATAAGTGACGGAAAACGCCAGCAGGAGCGCCGCAGATACTGAGGAGATCAAAACGACAGACCTGGTCTTCCCGGCAGCATGGTTCCGCGAAAGCAGACTCCATGAGAGATGGACGAACACCATAACACCAACGGCGCAACAGAAAGCCGCCATAAGATTGAGGTTCTCGATCGGCTTCCCGAACGGCAACATGCTAAACATCCTCGCGAAGAGCGTAAAGAGCGGATAGCCGGTAGGGTGAGCGATGCCCAAAGTGCTGGCAACTGTGCTGAGTTCTCCTGCATCAATGAAGGAAAGTCCGGGAGCCATCGTCCAGAGATACATCCCAAAGACGAGAACGCCGGCAAACGCCGACCAGAAAGACACGTTGTGAAATCTTTTATTCATCCTGAAAGCCAGAGGAACAATAAGGGGACAGTCTGGGAGTTTTGTGTTTGATTACTGGGCATTGTGCTGCTCATCCTGGAGACGCAGGCAAAAGGAATCGAAGAGGATCCGGACTCGTTTCATCCGATCGGCAATGCCGGCAGCAAGCTCAGGTCCGCTGGTGAAGCCCGCCGCATGGGCGAGCGTCTCAAGTTTTTCATCCTCCGGGAGAAGCGACGAGTGTTCCTCCAACGTAATCCTCAAAAGGGTCTCGATTCTTCGATAGGTCATGTAGGATTCCACAAGAAACATACGGTCTTCATTCGACAGCACGGGTAAGTCTGGCACTGCAAGAAGCTCCGGGACAGATCTCGAATGCAGTACCGGTCGGCCTCGTCCAAAACGAAGTTGGATCATCTGCAGAATAAACTCAACATCCGTCATGCCACCGGCCCCGAGCTTTATATCGATGAAACTGGAGCTGCGCGTACGACTTCGTGATTCCATCTTTCTGCGCATGGATGAAATTTGAAGGACCCAATCTGCGGGGAGCGGAGTCTGATACACATACCGTTTGACCAGCGTAAGGACTTTCTTCCCGAGTTCAGGATTGCCACAAAGAAACCGGATGCGGGTCAGCGACTGGCGTTCCCACAGGGTCGCCCGTCGTGAGAGATACTCTCCATACGCGTTCACCTGAGTCACCAATGGAGCGTTTCGTCCTTCTGGACGCAATCGCGCATCGATNNATCGTCCATTCGGTGATGTTGCTGTCAACTGCTGGATTACAAGCGCCGCCATTTCCTCAAGTCTGCCCTGGCGTTCAACGGTCGCCGCACCGGAAATCATCAGGATATCAAGATCAGAATCAAGATTCAATTCTCCTGTTCCAAGCTTGCCAAGGGCAAAGAATGCCATTGGGGCATTGCGCATGCGCGCCGATTTCTCGTTGTTCCGATAAATCACAGTGACGAGCGTGTCGGCAAGAGAGCTCAACTCCGCTGTAAAGGCAGTGAAGTCGGAAAACCCCAGGACATAGCGCATACCAATCCTGAGTTCCTGTCGTTGCTTGAATGCGATAACATCATCCCCGCGCACAATTGCAGGCACGGGTGTTTCGGCAAGGAATCCCACGTCTGCCATGACCGACTCAAGGAGGAGTGGCGTATGGCCCAGTCCGCGGATGAGCCGCGGGCTTACCGCACAGACTTCAAGAATCATGCGCCGGAACCGCGGATCAGCGAGTGCGACGAACAACTGGCCTGGCGCAATTTGCGCGCTGACGAGGATGGAGAGATTGCGCAAAGTCAGATCTGGATCATTGGTTGCTGCAATTTCCCGGAAGAGACTTGGGGCGATTCCACGGAAGGCACTTTTCCCCCGTGCATCAATATCCCGCAATCCCGTCAAGGTTGTTCCTGTCATCGCCCGGATGACCTTTGTTGCACCCCGCATATCCTTCAGACGGTAGTGTGAGAGCACAGCCACACATTCTTCATCCCCCAGGTTTCCATCGATTAAGGATTGTATGTCACTCTCCTTCTCACTGTCACGGAGCGACATTACCTGTTCAAACAGCGCTCGCACGGTGCGGAGACTATTGTTCAACGACCGGGTCAGTTCAAAACCATCTCCGAAACCGAGTCGCCGCGCAAGCAGCGTCAGAGACACTTCATCCGATGGCAGCGTGTGTGTCTGCGTGTTTTGCATGATTTGCAGGCGGTGCTCGATGGTGCGGTAGAACACGTAGGCAGACTCAAGGACTTTTGATTCTGAATCGGAAAGAAGACCCTCTTCCCGAAGGATGTTCAGTGCTCTCAGCGTGCCTCGTTCACGCAAATTTGTCCGCTTCCCCCCATTGAGAAGCTGCAAGGCCTGGACGATGAACTCAATGTCCCGGATGCCGCCCGCCATGAGCTTGATATTTGCCTCAGTGCCAATCTTCGCTTCGATTCTGGACTTAATGCGCGCAATCGCGTCGGCCGGATGCTGAAACGCTGTTCGCGGATAAATGAACGGTTGAACCTGGCGGACAAACTCTTCGCCGAGCAATCGGTCTCCGGCCACGGCCCGCGCCTTTATCAGCATTTGACGCTCCCAGAGTTCTCCGCGCGATTCGTAATATGTAAGATAGCCATAAAGCGATCGGGCAAGCGGCCCCGCACCGCTCTCCGGACGCAATCTTGTGTCAACACGGTAGAGGTAACCTTCCGCCGAACTCTGGGAAAGAGCCTGCACGAAGCGTTCCGCCAGCCGGTTGTAATATTCATGATGCGTCGACTCCNNGCCGATCGACGATGATTCCCTCAGTGTCGTACAACAGGAGCAAATCGATGTCGGAGCTGTAGTTGAGTTCCTGCCCCCCGAGCTTCCCCAGGCCAAGCACCACAAATCTTGCCTTTGGCTTCGCCGGAAAACGATCCAACATCTGGCGTGACACGGTCTCAAGCACGGCCTGGCAGACCGCATCTGCAAGTTCCGACAATTGGTAGGTCACGGCAGAGAGATCCGAATACCCCATGATATCCCGGGCACCGATCCTGAGGAATTCTCGACGGTGAATTCTCTTAATTGCATCCAGTTGGCGTTCAGGATGAGTGAAGAGATCTGGCACATGCAGGAGTTCCTTCTCCAAGCCTGAACGATCCAGAGACCTGTTGATCGCGTCCGATGCTGTGAGCCATCGGAAGAGCTCGGGCTCGCGGACGAGGATATCGGCCAAATACCGGGAAGTCCCAAAGAGCCGCAGCAAGAAATCAAAAAAGGCAGGATACTTCAAGAGATCGTTGAAGAGGGCAGCCCGGTTAAACGTGGCCTCTGCGAACCGGACAAAATTGATCAAAGCAAGATCTGGATCGGGCGACGACTGCAGCCGGTCTTCGAGAACCGGCACAAATTGTTCCACGCTGAAAAAGCTTCCGGAATTGATGAATGCGCCCTGAAGGAGCAGGAGGTTCCGCTGGCCTGACGCTTGGTCCCGGAAAGCAATTGTGGGGACGTGTGTTGAAGACATGGAACTAACATAGAAAAGATCCGTGAGAAGAAAAAGCCCCCCAGCCGACGTCTCTGTAAGGGATCTCTCCACGGTCTCTGGGTGCGACCTTCTCTATTGATCCTTCCCTCCACCGTCCCTATATTGATACATATTGGCCGTATCAGGCGGCTTCTTTCCCATGGTGAAGCTCGTAACCCTTTACAGAGACACCCCAGATTCCGGCGAATTCGACCGGCGGTTTTTTGAACACCATCTGCCGCTCGTTCGAGCATACCCGGGATTGCGGGGAATGGAAATCACCCGCATTACAGGTTCCACGATCGGTGAGATGAAGTACCACGTCATGATGGAGTTGATCTTCGACTCGCAGGATTCATTGCAAGCGGCCCTCGCTTCCCCTGAGGGCAAAGCGGTTTCCAGAGATCTCCTCATGTTCGCACCGACTGTGACGACACTGATCGGTGAAACGGAGGGGAACACTCACACGTGATCCATTCAGTTATTTTCGCGTTTTCAGGCATCGCGAGGAAGGAACCAACCATGAATCTCAAGCCGGCACTTTTCCTGACCGGACTTCTGGTGTTTGCGAGTTGCAGTTTCAGGCCTCCTTCCTCTGAGGGCTGGGAGTCCCTCGAAGGTCCTTGCGGTCGCGAAGTCACAGCAGTCTGCTGCGAAGGACCTTCGCACGATGCAGTCATCGCGGGTCTCGCCAACGGCGATGTCTACCATATTGCCTCTGACACAGTCCACTGGAATCTCCTCGGACGCGTTGCCCAAGATGCGTTGATCTTCCGTTTTGTTTCGTCGCTGGATCCGCCGACAATGCTCTATGCTGCCACCAGCAAAGGACTTTTTGCTGCGACTCCCGATCGGCGGCAATGGCATGAAATTCTCATCACATCCCTTCCTGCACATTCAGGAATTCGGGATCTTCTTCTCGACCCCTGGAAACCTTCTGTCATGTATGTGGCAACGATTTCCCATGGCATATCAAAATCCACCGATGCTGGATTGACCTGGAGTGCGGCAAATGGGGGCATGCCCGATCTTGATACCGCAACAGTATTTGACCTTACACTGCATATTTCCCGTCCTAATGTGATTCTCGCGGCGGTTGCAGGTATTGGCGTGGTTGAATCGAACGATGGAGGTGCAACCTGGAAACGACTTACCGAAGAAATCACCTCGACAGGCTCCCAGATCCAACATGTGTTGCTGGGTGGCTTTGATGGACGAGCCGTTCTCTATGCAACGACATCTGGAAGCATCAGCATGTCGACAAATGAAGGACTGTCCTGGAGTCCTTCACGTATCAGTCACGAGGGTGGCGAGATCCTGAGTCTTGAGCAATCACGAGACGACCCTGCAAGAGTGCTTGCCGGCACCGAACGTGGCCTTATGGTGAGCACCAACTTCGGCGCATCTTGGACTGACGTTGCCGGTTCTCTGCCGCACCTCCGAATGGCGGGTTCGATGCACCCCGGAAAACCCGACCAACTGTACGCCTACGGAGAAAGCGTGGGGTTTCAGCGCACATCCGACAATGGATCGAACTGGTCTGATATCAGTAATGGCCTGGGCGGATCAACAATCGGCATCCTCGGAACAAACGAACGGGGAGATCGATTGTATTCGGCTCTGACTGGCTCTGTTCTCGCGTGCGATCTTCTCACGATGCAATGGGATTCCCCTGGCGCGGGGCTCGTGGGCAATAGCATCCTCGCTCTGTCCGTTGCAAGCGATAAACCTTTGTCGGCAGTTGCATCAACCCCGCTAGGAGCTTTCCGAACGACCGACGGGGGTCGGAACTGGCAGCCGCTCTCCAGAAACCTCCCCGTTATTCCTGAAGTGTTGGAGATCCACCCCAACGTAAAGACCAGGATCCTTGCTGCGGGAGAAAATGGTCTGTTCATTTCGATCGATCAGGGTGGAAGCTGGATGCAGGCGCAGCCCGTGGCGGAACATTATGATGTGACTTCGTTTACGTTCATGCCGACGAACGCAGCAAACGTCTTCGCGTCAACCCGCAACGGTTTGATCCTCGTCAGCAGCAACGGAGGATACAAGTGGGAATCGTCGCGATATGGGATGACATCATCAGAGATCAGGACGATCACGGTCGACAAAGAGGACCGGGCAATGTTGTATGCGTGGACGCCAAAAGGACAGGCGTTTCGGACGACCAATAGCGGACTCGAATGGAACTCTTATGCCTCCCTCTGGCGGTCTACAGACACGGCAATCATTGCTGCAGACAAATATGATCCCGCCAAGGTCGTTGCCTTCATCAATGGGCACTCCCTTTACTATTCCATGGATGGAGGGGGGACATGGATTCATCTTCCTGACTTCCCACTGAGCGGAGAAGTGAACGCACTCCTGTGGAATAGTACTTCGGGTGTTCTCTATGCAGGGATTCGACACCAGGGCGCATTTCGGCTCATCCTGAAACCCTCAATAGCTTTGTTGCTCAAAGAGTAGGACTTTTGTCACGGGAGGCAATACCACTCCCTCACTATGTTGTAAGTCAATGAACCGGTGTCCCGATGAGGGGGGCACCACGGACCAAAAAAAAAGACTATCAGGAATCATGAAAATTCTCGCGGTGCTTTTCAGCCTCTTCATTGCATCTTGTCAGGGAACCGGACAGCCACGGATTGTTATCGTCGAGGGAAAGACCTTCTCCCTGGGCACGATTCAACGCGGGTCGGTGACAGATCACCTGCTCACCATCAAGAACCCTGGCATCGATACGTTGATTGTCTCCCACGTCAATGTCTCGTGCGGATGTACCGGCACGTTGCTCTCGAGTGACCATATCCCCCCCGGNNTTTTCCGGCCATGTCGACAAGTCGCTGACGATTCTCTCAAACGCAGCCGAAGACTCCATTCTCGTGATCCACTTTGACGCACAAGTAGTCCAACAACTCACGCATGATCCCGAATACCTCCTATTCGACAGAGCTGTGGTTGGGAATCGAGAAATTAGAAAAGTGAAGATCGCCAACGAGGGAGTTTACCCGGTAGTGTTTCTTCGGTTTTCCACAGAGGTGCCGGGGCTGGCTATCGTCCTTCCTGCTGACACTCTCAAGCAAGGATCCTCAATTGAGATTCCCGTGGAATTCACGCCTCAAAAGGCCAGTGAAGTTCTCGATGGCAAGCTGGATATTGAAACCGACAATCCGCTCCAGAGGCATGTTCTCATAAACATTTATGGCAGCATCCACTCGCCGCAGTAAGCTTTCACGCGAGATATTGGTGCGGCACAATTGTCGACAGGAACTTCGCAACACCCGGGATTCCTTCCCTGGTTCTGTATTGCCGTCGATTTCCGCATGCCACTTTTCCTCACGTACCTGCTGGAGACATGATGACAGCACGCGAAACAGCCATGGAGTTTNNTGGCTGACGACCACGTTTTTGTCGATTCACTCGGGAACAGCCTGGTGGGACGCGTGGCAATGCGCGACGCGTGGGTTAATTACTTTTATCTCGTTCCCGATTATCGCATTGTCATCGAGCAAACGATGGAAACGGAAAACTGCATTGCGTTGTTCGGATCTGCCGAGGGAACCTGCCGCATCGGTGACGCGCTGCTTGAGGCCAACCACTGGAAGATGCCCGCGGCCTGGCGGGTAGTCGCGCACGAAGGGAAAATTAGCGTGTGGCAGGTCTATGCTGACAATGAACCTGTACGGGAGATTCTCTCAAGGGCCGAAGGATCAGCCCGCAATTCCCATTGAGAGTGGTTACAGCCATGGTGATGCTTTATGCTGAGAGGGGGATTCGTTGCCCCAAGCTGCGCCGAAGAAGTTGTATCGACCAAAAGAGAGTCCGGCCATCCAGTTAAACCTTCAGGCTAAGGATCGTGTCCAATTATATTACGCATATCGGTGACGCTCAAACCGATCGGCATCATCGGATTTGAGTTACAGACTGATTCTTCAATGATTCCCTATTCGCACACTATCTGCATTGGCACATGAAACCACGCTGGAAGATCATCAGTATACCCATCATCCTCATCGTTGCGGCAGCCATCTTTCTTTACTTCAAGATGTCGGCCGGTAAGTCGCAAGCGGACCCAAGAGCGAACCGCATGGCTCCGGTTGTCCATTTGGAGAAACCGAATGAACAAACAGTTCTTGAATCGCTGTCGTTTACCGGAGATGTTGCGGCGATCCAGGAGGCGGCAGTCTATGCGAAGGTCACAGGAACGCTTGAGGGAGTGTTTGTGAACATCGGGGCGGAGGTTGGCCACGGGCAGCTCCTGGCACTTATCGACACCACCGAACTCGCCCAGCAGTATCTGCAAACATCGGCAACGTACATCAATGCCCGCGCAAACTACAACAGGATCAAGGAACTAGCCGAACAGAATCTTGTTGCGAGACAGGACCAGGACAACGCCGAGGCAACTTCAAAGGTTGCCTTCGCTGCGTTTGAGACCGCGCGAACGCGATTGGGATATGCCCGCATCACTGCGCCGTTTGCGGGATTCATTACCAAGAGATTCCTTGATCCAGGAGCAGTGGTGTCCACAAACAACGCCACTTTGTTCACACTGATGGATCTCAATCAATTGAAGATTATGGTGAACGTCCTGGAAAAGGACATTCCCAAAATCACCAAGGGAAAAAAGGCGACCATTACAGTCGACGCATTTCCCAAACAGCAATTTGAAGGCACAGTAACCCGGTACAGCGAGGCTGTTGATCAGGCGACACGGACAATGGCCGTGGAGATTGACATTAATAACCCTCAGCACATTTTGAAGCCGGGGATGTTTGCCAACGTCCGACTTATTGTCGAGGAACGACCGCACGCCCTTACTCTTCCTACCGCTGCCATTCTTCAGAACGACGCAGGCTCGTATGTGCTGACGGCGGTCAATGACACCGCACGGAGGGTTCCCGTGACCGTAGGCTTGGAACAAAACGGCCGGACAGAGATTCTTACGGGACTTGCTCTTACAACACAAGTGATCACTACCGGACAGCAATTTGCAAAAATTGACGGCCCGGTAAACGTGCAGCAGTAACGACAAGAGAGATCGTGTATGTGGCTTACCAGATTAGCGCTCAAGTATCCGATATCCACTTTTTTGTTCGCTGTGACCGTCCTCGTCTTCGGCATCGTGTCGTTTACTCAACTCCCGGTTGATCTCCTGCCGAACATCACCGTTCCCGTTGTTACGACAATTACGTTCTTCTCGGGCGCCGGTCCGCTTGATATGGAGCAATCTGTCACGCGCATTATCGAGCGTTCTGTGACTTCAGTGAGCGATGTCAGCTATGTCCAGTCTTCAACAAGAGAAGGGATTTCGCAGATCCGTATCAACTTTGATTGGCAGGCCAACCTCGACGTGGGAATGGTCGACATCGTTCAACGGGTCAACAGAATCCTCAACCAGCTTCCAACAGGGGTTTCTCAACCGACAGTCCTGCGGTTCGACATCACGAATCTTCCAGTCGTCACGCTTGCAGTTTCCGGCAACATGGATGAACGGGATCTGTACTACCTTGCATTCAATGTCATCGAACCACAAATCGAGCACCTGCCGGGTGTCGCCTCAGCACAGCCGCTCGGGGGCCGCATACGGGAAATCCATGTGACCCTTGATCGCAACCGCCTTGAAGCGCTGCAGCTCCCTGTGCAGACCGTTATCACTGCCGTTGCCAACGCCAATTTGATTATTCCCTCAGGAGACCTGAAAACGGGGCAGTTCGATTACTCCCTGAAGACCGAAAGCCTCTTCAACCTTGTAAAACCGATGGGTGACATCGTCGTCAAGATGGTGAATAATGTCCCCGTGCGCGTCCGCGACATCGGCCAAATTGAGGACAGCTATCAAGAGGAAACGGAGATCATCAGGATTGACGGGCGCCCGGGCCTTACGATGCGCGTCCAGAAACTGGCGAATGCCAACACCATCGAGGTTGTCGACAACATACTGCACTCCCTGCCTAAGTTAAACGGCATTCCAGAGAATGTGCGACTTTCACTTTCCTTTGACCAATNNGCTTGCCGCTGCCGATGTTGCTCGGCGCAGCATTGGCGATGATTATCATCATGTTATTCCTGCGTAATATGCGCGGGACCCTGATTGTCGTTGTTGCCATTCCCCTGTCAATCCTCATCACGTTCATCTGGTTCCGTTTCGGTGACGTCACGCTGAACATCATGACGTTCGGCGGACTGGCACTGGCTGTTGGACGGCTGGTCGATGATTCAATTGTGGAGCTTGAGGCGATTTCGCGTCACTACAATATGCGAACCGAGAACCAGACCAAATTGCAGGCCACACTTGACGCGGCGAAAGAAGTGGCCGCCCCCATCTTCATATCCACGCTTACCACGGTGATCGTCTTCCTGCCCATTGTATTTTTGACAGGCATTGCGAAACTGAAGCGGTCGCCGACTTCGATCACGATCGCCGTCGCGTTGTTCGGGTCGTTCTTCATCTCCCGCTCCGTCACGCCACTCATGTGCTTGAACTTCCTGCCGCCCGAGAAGTCACTTGACAGGACTTCTAAGAAACTCCCCGAGCGAATCAGGGTGTGGTCGCATGATATGTTGGAGCGCATTGACGGTTGGTACGAACAATGTCTCCGGTGGGTATTGGGACACCGACGTCTCGTCATTGGCTCGATTGTTGGAGTTGCAGTGTTATCCATGGGACTGATTTTTTTCATTGGAACGGAGTTCTTTCCTGAGCAGGATGAAGGACAGTTTACCATCACCGTCAAGTTGCCTGTCGGCAGCCGGGTCGAGGAATCGGTCAAGATTGTAAAATTGGTTGAGAAGGTTATCCAACAGAATGTCCCCGAATGTCAGGCGATTATCTCGGATGTTGGTGTACCTTCCTCCCGTAGCGGCAATTTTTTTGGCCGCAATACCGGAAGTCACGCGGCCAACATTCAGGTTGCTCTTGTCCCGAACGACCAGCGCAAACGCGATGTCTTTCAGATTGTCAGCGCTCTTCGTCCGAAATTCTCAGGCGTTCCAGGTGCCACATTGTTCATCAGCACCGGCGGATTTCTCAAGTTTCTTATGAATTTCGGTTCCAACGCGCCGATCGATGTTGAAATCAGGGGCTACGATATTGACAAGGGAAGCGCATTGGCCAAGCAGGTTGCCTCGATCGTGCGAACCGTTCCCGGCGCCACCGACGTCCTCGTGAGCCGGGAGGACAACCTCCCCGAACTGCGGGTGCATATCGACCGTGACAAGGCGGGGGCATTGGGGATTAGCGCGGCCGACGTATCCAACACGATTAACTCCTGCATAAACGGAACTGTCGCGTCCCTGTACACCGATCNNCTCGAAGAGGCTGACCGGTCGAATATCGACGACTTGAACAATCTCGTTGTCGCCGGCGCTGGCGGCCAACAAATACGCCTCGCGAACATTGCGACCGTCGAAAAAACCGCGTCACCGGTTCAGATCGACCGTAAATATCAACAACGGCTCGTGGAAGTTACCGCCAACGTCACCGGCCGGGATTTGGGGAGCGTCGCTAAAGACATTCAACAGCGCGTCAATCAGATCTCCATTCCCCCCGGTTTTGAGGTGGTCCAGACAGGAAATGTTGAACAGCAGAACAAGACATTCACCGATCTTTCTCTCGCGTTTGCATTGGCGATCCTTCTCGTGTATGTCGTCATGGCTTCCCAGTTCCAATCGCTTATCGATCCCTTCATTATCATGTTTACGGTTCCCCTGGGAATTGCAGGGGTACTCTGGATGCTGTTCCTGACACACACGACACTGTCTGTGACGTCCTTCCAGGGCGTGATCGTCATGGTAGGCATTGTGGTGAGCAACGGGATCCTGCTGGTTGACTACACGAATCATCTGCGGATGCGCGGGCTTGAACTGCATGAGGCAGTATTGAAAGCGG
>PMNP01000278.1:0-1280 GCA_003161755.1 Ignavibacteriota bacterium
ATCAAACGAATCGACAAGGTGTCTTCTGAGGAAGTGCTTCAGGTTGCGAAGGATCTCTTTGATGTTGATCAGTTTTCGATTGTCGTTGTACAACCTTCTTGACGGAGATGGCGAGGAACTGTGACTGAACGTGCGCTCGATCGGCTGAATCCCAACGTGCTGCAGGCGGAATATGCCGTCCGCGGACCTATTGTTGACAGGGCCCAGGAGCTGGAGGAGCAAGGCCGCAAGATTATTTACTGTAACATCGGCAACCCGCAGGCGCTCCAACAAAAGCCGCTGTATNNCTGCGCGGATGATCCTCCAGGAACATCCCCATGGCACCGGAGCGTACACACAGAGTGCTGGTATTCCATTTGTGCGCCGCGCAGTGGCGGAGTTTATCAGGAAACGGGACGGCATTCCGGCTGATGGAAATCACATCGTTCTTACGGACGGTGCAAGTAAAGGCGCACAGTCGGTGCTCCTCGCACTCCTGCGGCGCCCTACCGACGGCGTGATGATCCCCATTCCGCAGTATCCGCTCTACAGTGCGAGTCTCGCATTGTACGGAGGGCAAATGGTGGGGTATTATCTGGATGAAGAACGCGGGTGGCAGCCTGACCTTGAAGTGTTGGAGGAGAGTTTCGTACGGGCACGCAAGGAAGGGATCACTCCGGTGGCGCTGGTGGTGATAAATCCCGGAAACCCCACAGGTGCTGTTCTCTCGAAGGAATCAGTCCGGATGGCGATATCCTTTGCGAAGAAACACAACCTTGCACTTCTTGCGGATGAGGTTTATCAGGAAAACGTCTATGCAGCGGGCAAACAATTTTATTCATTCGCGAGCGTGTTGCATGAAATGGGCGAGAAGGACGTGTGGCTCTTCAGTATTCATTCTGTCTCGAAGGGTTTTTTGGGGGAATGCGGNNGTCACCGGGGCGGCTATTTGGAATTCCGGAACATCCCTGAAGATGTTCAACAAGAGCTTGTGAAACTTCAGGCCATCAACCTGTGTGCGAACGTCGATGGACAACTCGCCACATACCTGATGGTCGCGCCACCAATGCCGGGTGATGAAAGCTATGAGACATTCGTGCGGGAGCGCAACGCCGTCATGGCGTCGCTGAAACGAAAGGCGGAAATCCTTGGTGAGGGAATACGTCAGATACCTGGAATGTCAATTTCGATTCCGGAAGGGGCGATGTATGCGTTCGTGAAGTTTGAACTTCCCGCAACCACCGACATGGCCTCGTTGTCAATGGAGGAATTGAAAACGTTTGAAGCGCAGAGGGACAACG
>PMNP01000278.1:1310-1593 GCA_003161755.1 Ignavibacteriota bacterium
CCCCATCGACGGCATTCAATATCAGGCATCACAAGGACAAATGATCATCGAAGCCGCCCGGGAGAACGGCATCGAAGTGCCTCATTTCTGCTGGCACCCGAAGCTTAGTGTTGCCGGCAACTGTCGCATGTGCCTTGTAGAAGTCGAGAAAATGCCAAAGCTCGTCATTGCCTGCAGCACACTGGTGGCCGACGGGATGGTCGTGCATACGGTAAACCCGAAGGTAATAAAAGCACGCCAGGCGGTGATGGAGTTCCTCTTGATCAATCATCCGCTCGATTGC
>PMNP01000278.1:1646-10486 GCA_003161755.1 Ignavibacteriota bacterium
CGACAATCCGTATTCCATGAATACCATCGACCTTTGTCCCGTGGGGGCTTTGACAAGCAGGGACTTCCGGTTCAAGGCGCGGGTATGGGAGCTTTCCTCAACCGAAAGCATTTGTCCAGGCTGTGCGCGTGGGTGCAACACCCATGTGTGGGTACGCAACAATGAGATCCTGCGGCAGACTCCGCGTTTCAATGCGGAGGTGAATCAATACTGGATGTGCGATTATGGACGGGTGGAAACACTAAAACAGGTCGGTGCAGAGACGCGCATCAAAGCTCCCCGCATCAGAACGGAAATGGGTGTTCGTGAACCGGGATGGGATGAAGCCAGCGCAGCCGTTGCCTCGGAGCTCAAGCTGTTCCGGAAAAGTGAAGTTGCGGTCATCGGATCTGCCTATGCGACCGTTGAGGATTGTTACCTCTTGCAGAAGTTCGCACGGGAAGTGCTCGGGACAAAGAAAATCGATGTGCCCCGGCATTCGGTGGATGGAAGTGGCGATGCATTGCTCATCAGAGACGACAAGACACCAAACGCCAAAGGGGCGGCGGCCGTAGGGCTCTATTCCCAGGATCCTGTGAACGGCCTGGAGGGAATTCTCAAGGGGATAAGAGATCTGCAGATCAAGGCGCTCGTGGTGATGCAACAAGATCTTGCAGCACTTCCAGCCACGGCGAAGATTCTTGAGTCTCTCCAGTACCTCGTGGTGATAAGTCCGGATGAAAATGCTACAACGCGCATGGCGCACGCCATCCTGCCATGCTCTACCTATGCAGAGAAAAACGGCACGTATGTCAACTTTGAGGGACGCGTTCAACGCCTCCGTCCAGCCGTCGCGACAGTTGAGCAGGATCGCGCAACAGACGGCCTTGCCATGAGCCGTCTCGACAAGTTTGGAACCGGGTTCGATCGATGGGCTCGCGGGGAAAAACGCGACGCCCGACCGGTGTGGCGCATCCTCACCGGCCTCGCTGTGGTTACGGGATTCCGATATCGATATTCCAGTGCTGAGGAGGTCTTTAATGAAGTTGCGTCAACGGTCGAAGGTTTTCGTGGAATGTCGTACAAGAAGCTTACAAACAAAGGACTGATGCTTTCAACGTCGAAAAAGGAAACCCAAACAGTGGCCTGACGTTCATGGTGTGCTTTTCACTGTTCACTGACCACTGTCATCTGTTTACTGTACACTGTAAACTGTACACTGTACACTGTGAACTGTACACTGTAAACCGTACACTGTCCACTGTCCACTGACACCGAGATTACCCAATGGACTTCCTGATCATCTCCTGCATAAAGATCGGGCTTGTTGTTTTCATGATTTTCACGACGGTGACGTATCTTGTCTACGCGGAGCGCAGGGTTAGTGCTTTCATCCAGAATCGGATCGGACCGGACAGGGTAGGGTGGTGGGGACTCATGCAATCGCCGGCAGACGTCCTCAAACTCTTCATCAAGGAAGAGATCGTTCCGGCAAATGCCAACCGCTTTATCTTCACACTGGCCCCCGTTATTTCGCTCGGTGTCGCACTATCGACATTTGCCGTCATCCCGTTTGGTGACAGGATCTCGCTGTTCGGCTATGATATCAAGCTGATGATTGCCGACGTCAATATCGGCGTTTTGTACATTCTCGCGATGACGTCCCTTAGCGTGTATGGCGTGACGTTGAGCGGATGGTCATCGAACAACAAGTACTCTTTGCTCGGCGGTCTCCGTTCATCGGCGCAACTGATCAGCTATGAATTATCCATGGGTCTCGCGGTTATCGGCGTCATATTGGTCGCGGGATCAGCGCAGCTCGATAAGATTGTAGAGGTGCAGTCGGGTCTGGCCTGGAATATCTTCCTGACGCCGGTCGGATTCATCACATTCCTCGTTGCTTCATTTGCGGAAACGAACCGCCTGCCGTTCGATCTTCCCGAAGCCGAACCGGAGTTGGTAGGGGGATACCACACGGAATATAGCGGGATGAAGTTCGGCGCTTTTTTCCTTGCCGAATATGCGAACATGATTACATCGAGTGCGCTCATCACGACGCTGTTTCTGGGGGGGTGGCAGGTACCATATCTGGATCACGCAGCGCTTCCGGCGTTCTGGATGAGCATCATCGGTATTCTGGCTTTTGTGACAAAGGTGTTGCTTGTCCTGCTCTTTTATATTTGGGTCCGGTGGACGATTCCGCGTTTTCGGTATGATCAACTTATGAACCTTGGGTGGAAGGTGATGTTGCCGGCGGCGCTCCTGAATCTGGTGCTGACCGGCGCAGGCATTCTTGTGTTGCGATGAGGATGGATCATTGTTGGTGTTTCCGGATTACGAAGGGAACATGGTTATGAAGGCGACGGTGACAACAACGCCGCAGGTGCGGAAGAAGAATCTCTCCATTGCGCAGCGTACGTACATTCCTGAGATCGTCAAAGGAATGGTGCTGACCCTGAAACAGGTGTTTCGACCGAAGTTTACCCGGCAATATCCGGAGGAACGGTTCAACCCGCAGCCGTCCTTCCGCGGCCGGCCGGTTCTCGTTGAAGAAAACGGCGTCGAGCGGTGTGTGGCGTGTGGATTGTGTGCGAGGGTTTGCCCTGCACTCGCCATAGAGGTTCAAGGAGACGAGACGCTGCTTGCGAAGGAGCGGTACCCCGTGCGCTTTGAAATCAACATGCTGCGCTGCATCTNNCTTCCTGAAGACCGAGGACGCAATCTACGGGAAGGACAAACTCCTGATGTCATCCGACCGGCTGCGGACGCGACTGGATTTTTTGCGAAAGGCTCGATAAACTACTCCTTCCCCTGTGCATCAGAGGAGGCACCAAGCTCCATTGTTGGTGCTTTTTCATTCCATTCAGAAAGAAGAACCCATGAGCGAAGTTCCATCGAAAGACACTGCGGAATTGGATGAACCGATCGACGCCGTTCCGTTATACAGGAAAAAGCACATCATTATTCCTGCAGCCATTGCCATCCTTCTGGCTGCCGGGGCATATTGGTACTATATCACACAAATCCGGGGTTTTGACTCAACCGATGATGCGTTCATCGACGGCAATCGCGTCGCGGTGAGTTCAAAGATCCTGGGAAGGATTATGTTCCTGGCTGTGGATGAGGGAGACACCGTACGGCAGAACGAAGTCCTGGTCCGTTTGGACACGGCGGATATCGCGGCACAGGAGGCACAATCGGAAGCCGCCGTCAACGACGCGCGCCAGGGAGTCGACCTCGCACACGTGAACGTGGACCGGGCTCTGGACGATTTCACCCGGGCGGAAACGCAGTTCAAGACTCATGTTATTCCCAAGGAGCAATTTGACCATGCACGATCGGCACTCGCTGTCGCGCAATCACAGTTGAAGATGTCGGAAACGCGCACGGCCACAGCCCGGGCACAGCTTGAAGTGGTCCGCACCCAGCTGCAGAACACGGAAATCCACGCTCCCATGAACGGTGTCGTGGCCAAACGCTTTGCCCTCCCGGGAGATGTTGTCCAGCCTGGCCAGTCCATCGTTACCATTTACGACCTCTCCTCGGTTTGGGTCACGGCGAATTTCGAAGAAACTAAAATGCACTCACTTCACTTGGGTGATTCTGTGGAGATTGGCGTTGATGCATATCCCGGACGCAATCTGCGCGGGACGGTGTGGCAGTTTGGCGCAAGCACGGCATCGCAATTTTCCCTGATACCGCCAAGCAACGCCTCAGGGAACTTCACCAAAGTCACTCAACGCGTTCCGGTAAAGATCGCCATTGATCATGCGGGTCTGGCTGATCGCTCCGACCCACTTCTTCCCGGCATGTCGGTGGAAGTGAGAGTCAGGACGCGAGGACGCTGATGGCTGCGTTGTTTCACCATAAGGTCCGTTCTGCTCTCACAGACCGGTTCTCCTCTCTTCATCACGAGCATGAATCCTACCGGTGGTGGGTTCTCGCCAATGTCATGATCGGGACGTTCATGGCTGTGCTGGACGCCACGATCGTGAATGTCGGTCTGCCAAAGATCATGACCGCGTTCGGCGTTGATGTCGACAAAGTCGAATGGGTCATGACAGCGTATCTCCTTGTTTTTGCTGTCATGCTTCCCACTTCCGGCTGGGTTGCCGACCATTGGGGGTACAAGCGTACATACATTGCAGCCCTGATGGTCTTCACATTTGGTTCATTCCTCTGCGGTCTCTCGTGGGACGAAAACGCATTGATCACTTTCCGTGTGATTCAAGGCATCGGGGCGGGGTTCCTCATGCCAGTGGGAATGGCCATCGTCACGAGAGAATTTCCGCCGGAAAAGCGCGGCATTGCGCTCGGCTTCTGGGCGATCTCCGCAGCCGCTTCAGTTTCCCTGGGGCCGCTGATCGGAGGATATCTCATTGACAATCTGAGCTGGCAGGCGATCTTCGATGTCAATGTTCCGGTGGGGANNTTTGACATGGTTGGCTTTGTGTCCATGAGTGTATTCCTCGCATTTCTCCTGCTCGCTCTGTCGAACGGCAATGCGGCATGGAATACGGGGGGGTGGACTTCCACCTTCATCCTTGTGTGTTTCGCCCTGGCGCTCATTGGGTTTGTCGTGTTTATGATCACGGAATTTACGGTCCGCCACCCCTTGATCGACCTCGGATTGTTCAAGGATTTCAATTTTGCGGTATCAATGTCCGTGTTGTTCATTTTCGGACTCGGCATGTTCGGCAGCACGTTTCTGCTTCCGCTCTATTTGCAGCAANNGAATCCGAAACTCCCGGCTGTCGTAGGCATCCTTCTCCTTGCGCTCAGTCTCTACCTGAATAGCAGCTTGTCGTTGTTCTCCGAACGGCCGGATATTATGGTCTCACTCTATATCCGCGGGTTTGCGTTGGGGCTTGTCTTTACGCCATTGAGCATGATCGCCCTCTCGGGCGTCTCGCGGAACAAGATGGGTCAGGCTTCAGGGCTGTTTAATGTCGTCCGTCAGGTGGGAGGGAGTTTTGGCGTTGCGCTGATTGGGACAATGCTCACGCGCCGGGTGATCTTTCATATGGGAATGATCGGTCAGGCAGTTGGATCGGCAAGTCCGGCTCTTAATGCGGCGTCAATGGCTCTCCAGCGCCAAATCAGGTTCACGAATGGAGGGACAATTGCCGAAGCGGCAATGAGAGCAAGGGCTCTGCTGGGTTTGCATATTTCACAACAGGCGTTCGTCCAGTCGATCAATGATGACTTCCTGATCGCGGCATGCATCACGTTGATTGGCGTCGTCCCCATTCTCTTCTTGCGAACCAGTCGGAAAAAACCCGGAGGCAGTATTGCCTCCATCGAGTAATGTACACCGTTGTCGTAGAGGAAATCTCCATGCATCGTCTTGTCTTATACCTTGGTACTTCAGTGGTGCTCCTTTGTGCCATCCGTGGTGAAGCGTATGGCAGTGATTCGCTGACGGTTGAGGAGGCTGTCGTAAAGGCATTGACGTCCAGCGCTGCGCTGCAGCAGGCGGAGGAACAGCGTCATGCAGCCGCTGCACGAATCACCCAGAACGAAAGCGATGTGTATCCCTCGGTAACAGGGAGTGCGGTCTATGCAAGAATCGGTCCTATCCCTGAGTTTGCCCTGCCAGGATTTGGTGTTCTCCCTCTGGCACCAGCCGATAATTTTGATGCGCATGTTACGGTAGGAGAGACAGTCTTAGACTTTGGGCGGCGAAGCGCTTCGGTCGATGTGTCAACTTCCGGGGTGCAGTCTGCTTCAGATAACCTCATGGTTGTTCGGACAGGCATTACGTTGCAGACAGTGCAGACGTTTTATGGTGCGATGCTCCTGGAACAGAGCCTGCTTGTGCAAGACAGGCAGATTGAATCGCTCCAGGAACACCTTTCCGTAACGCAGCGGAGGGTGAATAGCGGCAGTGCTACAGAATTCGACGAGCTCTCGACAAGCGTTCGCGTTGCAGAAGCCCGAAGCAAACGGATCGATCTGCAGCGTATGTGGGACGACCAGATGGTGACGCTGCGAAGGCTTGTTGGCCTCTCCTGGGATTCTTCCGTCCGATTGGTGGGAGGGTTTGATCAGCGAACGGTCTCCGCATCGCTTGATTCGCTTGTTCCAGCCAGCGAAAACCGGCGGGCTGATTTGCTGGTGGCGAAGGATGCCGTGGAGAGCGCACGGCTGCAATCCCGACTGGCTTCGCTGGGCGATATGCCGAAGTTGAAGGTGTTTGCAAGTTATGGCGTCAAGAACGGGTATGAGCCAAATCTCAATCCCCTGAGAGGAAACTGGGTGGCTGGCGCTGATCTCGAAATTCCGATCTTCAACGGCTTTCTTACAAAAGGGAAGGAAGAAGAGGCGGAAGCCGGAGTGCATGCGGCTGAACATCGACTCGATGACTTGCGGCGTATTGCCCATGCGGAAATCCGCCAGGCGTACGACGGTATGAGTTCTGCGCACGAAAAGATCGAGATTTCGGCTCTCCAGNNAGGATCAGATATGATAGCGGTGCAGGTACAAATTTGGATGTCCTTGATGCTGAGACGGCGGTGGCTACGGCGCGCCTTCAGGAACTTCAGTCATATTATCAGTATTCTCTTGCCAGGATTCAGCTTTCGGCTGCTGCAGGGCTCCTTTCGGGAGGTTATGAGGTGCTCCAGTAAATTGCTTCACCGGTTTTTTTTTGGTATGTAGTAGCACACCATGAGCTCGCGTATACAGGGGAATGTCGTTGTGATTACCGGCGCGTCCAGCGGGATCGGACGTGCGACTGCTTTCGCGTTGGCAGAGTGCGGGGCGCGTCTTGTGTTGACCGGCCGCCGGCGTGAGACACTGGAAAAAGTTGCTGCGGAGATTGGCTCCCGCGCCGAGATCCACATAGTTCCTCTCGATGTTACGGACCAGGCCGACTTCGGCCGCCTCGTTGAGTGTACCGAGAGAACGGTGGGGCCGATCGACATCGTTGTTGCTTCTGCCGGGCAGTACATCCGGGGTAATGCAGCGACGTTGTCGGAAGAGGATTTCCAGCGATCGATGGAGGTGAATTTTTACGGAGTAGTCCGTCTTGCCCTGGCGGTTCTTCCGGGAATGCTGAAGCGCAGCCGCGGCCACATCGTGGCGGTCTCCTCGGTTGACGGGAAAAAGGCGCTGCCGCTTGATGCGCCCTATGCTGCGGCAAAATTCGCCGTTACCGGATTCTTGGATGCGCTCAGACAGGATCTCAGGGGCACGGGTGTTTCCGTCAGCACGATATTGCCGGGGCGAGTGGATACACCCATGATTGCCAACCTGTCGGTCCCNNCGAAAGCCGGAGGGTCGCCCAGGCTGTCATCAGGGCAATCAGACGACGCAAGTCGGAAGTGACAGTTCCCGTGCTCAGCTCCAGAGCGCTTATCCTGGCAGCTGCAGTGTCTCCGGGGCTCGCGGATTGGATGATCCGCCTGTTTCGTCTTGAAGGAACTGCCAAGAATGTTGAAATCGGGGATTTAGGTGTACGATGATTACTATATCACGAGTTGACCCCTTACTTGCGGCAGGCTTTGTGAACAACAAAGCCGCATGTCGGCTTCTGGGAATCAATCCCGAGGCGCCGGTCACGCATGCCACAATGGCGAGCAGCCTTCGCGTCACATTTTTCCCCTGGTCGCACCCTTCCAGCAGAGTCGCCGATTTTGCGCGACAACTCGAATCGGCGTTGACCTCTTCTGGAGTGGAAATCGTCCCATGGGACAGTGCTGTTGCAGGCGGACGCCGCGGCAAGATCGGGGAGGGGATTATCATCATTGCGCCGGGCCGTCTCGACGATGGCAAGCTTCCAGTGGACTTCGTTCCGAATTTACGTTCAAACACCGTTGTTGGTATTGAAGATGGGCCATGCCCCGCAGAAAGCAAGAGTGATCAGCAGGACAAACTGAATACGATCGTTGAGACGCTGACCTGGAATATCGTGCAGGTTGTTATCTACGTCAATGAATCTTCCTGGACAATTTGTACGATGAATGGCGCGATCATCCCCTGTCACGGGGGAGGGACAAAGTTTCAGGAGGATGTATATCAAACCCTCGTCCCGAAACTCGCGGCTCCGGTCGTTCCGCCTCACGCGTCTGATTTTCACGTGGAAGAGGGGGGGCTTGATCTCCGTGCTCAGGAATGGGAAAAATATGTCCGGCTGTTGAGCGAAGTTCACCACTGCGGGCGGAAACGGGCCTGATGTTGTTCCACACATCATTGAGTGATCTTGAATTCAGAAATACCTATTACCGTCGAGTGGCTGCAGCGTATCTTGACCGGCGTTCAGGCATGAGCTATGGATTTCTCTCACGACAGCCGTCATCAGTGGTTCGTCCTGCTATGAACCAGGAGGAGGCAAGAACCCTGCCGGAATGGGACGCTCTTCAGGCAGAAGGTTTTGGGGAGATTGATGGTGACGCGCACGTGGTCATCAGGATGGGCGGCGCATTGTATGTCGTGAGGATCCCGACGGTTTCTGTGCTAGCCACACGATCGGGTTGTGACAAATCGCATCTTGATGGCTACAGAGATCTTGTCCTGCTGGGGATGTCAAGANNAGCGTCTTCATGAAGACTCCCAAGGGTCTTGCTGCGGGAATCGATGCCCGGCCGTCATATGACACGCTGACGATCCTTGCTCATGCGGTCGCCAACGAAATCATCGCCTCAGTGCTCAAGCGCGTCCAACCCGTAGCGCCGTACCTGCGGAATTTTGAACGGGATGGGATAGCCCTCGCTCATTGGCACGGAGATCTTGATAAAAATGTGATTCCCCGTGGCTATGCGGTTTTTGGCGAAAACAATCCCCCGGTGTCCTGTTCAACGCACCAAGCTGCGCTGTATACTTTGACTGGGAAACTTGAAGCTTTTGCATTGTCAATGAAG
>PMNP01000192.1 GCA_003161755.1 Ignavibacteriota bacterium
AACGGGTTCGGATAGTTCTGCAACAGAGCCATGACTCGAGGAACAGTCTTGCCGGGTTGTGAAACCGACGCCGGCCCTCCTTCCCGGGCAAAGTATCCGGCGACAAACACCAGCGGCGCGTTCCAGTTGATGGCGATCTCGTTGGAGGCGTAACTTCCCTGGTCGTCGACGTAACAGAGCGCTGGAGGAGTTGAGGAGGTGAAGTGCGCAGAGAGCACCGCATCGTCAGTGATGGAGTGATCCGGGCCCCCGGACATGAGACCGGGAACAGGAGCGGCGATCCCGTCGGAACCCGATGGCCTGTGATGAGGATGCAACGTTGAGTTTCCGCCGATGCCGGTAACAAATGAGTGGGCCAACCCGTTAAATCCCAAGATATAGTGAAGCTGAGAAAGCGCGGCATCTTCATACGTCTGTGAGCCGCCTTCCAGGAATCCGAGGAGGAGAAGCACTGCATTGTTGAGCGCGACCGAATNNTAGAATTGCTTCCCCAATAATAATCATTCACGGTCAGCGCTGTGCCAAAGGCGCTGCTGTGTGATTGAGTGTAGGCCGATTGACAAAACGTGAGAAGTGACTGTCGAATGTTATTCTTGATGGTGGTGTTGATGTCGGGTTGCGTTCCAAGGAGGTACGTGCACACAGCAAGCGGTTTCACCGACCCCCAGCCCATGGCGTTCGTGATAATACCGCTTGACGCATAGTGGCCGACGAAGTAGTTGCGCGCCGTCGAATCTCCGTTTGCGATATACAGCTCCGATGCAGCCCAAAGCCGCTCATCACTGTCATTGCCATCGCCGTAAACGCCCGTGCCTGTGCCCGGCGGATTTT
The DNA here is from genome assembly GCA_003161755.1 of Ignavibacteriota bacterium. Next base: position 832 of record PMNP01000192.1, read on the forward strand.
GAAATCCCCCAACGGGCACGATCGAAGGATGGGCCTGAAGCCNNGGCAAAGCCTGCATCGAACGGCCTGTAGACTCGCGACGCCCGCGCCATCATCGCGGCAAAATCGCCTGTTGCGGTGGATGACAACTGGTAAATGTAGCGAGGGCCGGTGTCGAGATTCGGCATCACGAAACCCTCGAACTGCGTTTTGGTGATTTTGAAAAACACTCCACCATTTGCCGCCTGCATTTTCAGAAGCCAATCCAATTCATACCGTGCTTCGTCCAGGATATCCGGAATTCCGTTCCCGCTTTCAGGGATATTGACGTTGTCCGCAGAGAATTTAGATGGAAAGTACTCATAGGCCATCAGGAGTGTGCCGACCGATATGCCGGCATTAACGACGTATTTCCCATAATCTCCCGCGTCGTGCCATCCACCGGATGTTGCAGCAAACCCCGTGCTCTCGGCGGTTGCATGAAACGTTGCATCAGAAGTGAGGTGGCACACTGCATGAGACCAGACACCTGCGTAGGCAGGAAGCAGCGCTGCGCCGCACCGTTGAAAGTAGAACCCTTTCAAGACGGCACGGTAGACAGGTGCATAGACGGAATCGGCGATCATGAAATGCTGCGACGTGTCCCCTGTTGACACAACAAGAACATACACGCCTGTTCTTTGCAGCGCAGTAAAGTCCGCTCTCCGTGGCGTCATTCCCGTTGCGGCATCCAAGGCGCCGGTTTGGGTTGCCCCGCTATACCAGGCCTCCCGGGACAGCGCATCAACGACGAGGAAACTATCGGCGGCGGCTGTGGTAAGCGCAATCTTGTTTGCACCCACCACATATCCCGCCTGATTCACAGCAACAATCGGGCCTGCATATGTGGCGCTGGCACATAGCAATCCTGTCAGAATGTACATCCACTGATTTTTCATTCCCCCCTCATTTTACAATCAAACAAATCGTCAATGGTCGATGACAGTAAAGGCACCTTCCAGCCCTTCCGTGCAATTGGGACCGACGAATACCCGGAATGATCCCGGCTCGACACGCGTCCGCATGTCGAGGCCGGTAAACGCAAGCTGTTCAATCGGAACTGATAGATGGACGATTTCTGATGTGCCCGCCGAGATGCGTACCTTCGTGAATGCCTTGAGTTCTCTGACAGGCCGGGTGACACTCCCCACTTCGTCACGCACGTAAAGTTGCACAACCTCGTCTCCACTTCTTATTCCGGTATTCTTCACTTCCACAGAGACTACCAACGTGTCGTTCAGACCAAGGATGTTTTTTTGAATGGAGAGTCCGGCATAATCAAAGGTCGTATAGCTCAACCCAAACCCGAACGGATACAATGGTGTACTGGAAAGATCCATGTATTGAGAACTGAAATGGAGTTTAGGATCAAAAGGGCGCCCGGTATTCTTATGACTATAATAGATTGGCACCTGACCCGTAGCGCGCGGAAATGTTATGGGAAGTCTTCCTGATGGGTTGTAGTCACCGAAAAGGACATCGGCAATGGCATTCCCTGATTGTTGGCCGAGGAACCAGGTCTCCAGGATAGCCGGGATGTTTTCCGCTTCCCACGATATTGCAAGCGGCCGACCGTTCATAAGAACGAGGATGACGGGTTTTCCCATCGCCTGAACCCGCCGAGCCAGATCTTCCTGACACCCAGGAAGAGTCAGTGACGACCGGCTGGCAGCCTCGCCACTCATGTCACGCGACTCCCCCATCGCAAGAATCACGACATCGGCTTGACGCGCGATGTCAATAGCCTCTGCAAAGCCGCTCGTATCCAGACTGTATNNAAAGCCGCTCGTATCCAGACTGCGTATTGTGCAACCTTTTGCATAAAGCAGACGCGCACCCGTTGCAGCGTTTCGAAGACCATCAAGGACAGTCACAACGCGGTTGGAATCCCCGACCCATGCCCATGGACCGATTGGGTCACGATGGTTGTTGGCAAGAGGGCCAATCACCGCAATGGTGCCTCTGTCTTTTGGGAGGGGCAATACACTACCCTCGTTCCTAAGGAGAACAATCGACTCTCGCGCGATTTCCCGGGCAGCAACCATGTGTTTTGGATCAGAAACAGTGTCAGGAACGGATGAACGATGCCGGTAGGGATCGGCAAAGAGACCAAGCCTGTACTTCATGCGCAGCACCCGGCGAACTGCCTCATCAACCGTCTTCGTGCTCACACTTTTTGCTTTGACCAGGGTGGCGAGAGTATCATTGAAGCATCGTGAAGCCATATCCATATCCAGCCCTGCATTGATTGCCTTTTGTGCCGCATCGCCCCGGGATTCAGCAAAACCGTGGGCAATCAACTCAGCAATGGAATTCCAGTCGCTGACCACAAAGCCGTCGAATTTCCATTCGCCACGCAATATTTCTGTCAGCAGATGGCTATTTCCTGTGTTTGGGACCCCGGCAATTTCATTAAACGACGACATGAGTGTTCCTACTCCGGCTTCGACCGCGGCCTTGAACGGCGGAAGGTAGACGTCGCGAAGCGTGCGTTCCGAAATGTCGACCGTATTATAGTCGCGCCCTCCCTCGGCCGCGCCGTAGGCAGCAAAGTGCTTGGCACAGGCCATAATTGAATTTGGATCTGAGAGGTCCTTGCCTTGAAATCCCCGC
>PMNP01000089.1:0-6172 GCA_003161755.1 Ignavibacteriota bacterium
CCCTTCTCGACCGCGGGGATGAACTTTCCGGGGACCACGCCGCCGACAATCTCGTCGAGGAACTCAAACCCTTGTCCCCGCTTGAGCGGCTCCAATCGGAGATGGACATGACCGTATTGTCCGTGGCCGCCGCTCTGTTTCTTGTGCTTATATTCCGCATCCTTCGCTACGCCCTTGATGGTTTCGCGATAGGGAACTTTGGGTTCCACCAGATCCACTTCAACATTATAACGCCGTTTCAACCTGTTGACGACCACACCGAGATGCAGTTCTCCCTGTCCGCTGAGAACGGTCTGATGCAACTCGCCGTCAACGCGGACCATGAATGTGGGATCTTCCTCATGAAGCGCATGCAACCCCGTGGCAATCTTGTCTTCATCGCCTTTCGCCTTGGCGACAATGGCAGCGTGAAACACCGGGTCAGGGAAGGCGATGGCGGGATAGGCAACGGTGAATGCCTTGGTGCTCAGGGTATCGTTCGTGTGGGTATCCTTCAGTTTTACCACCGCACCAATGTCCCCCGCAAACAGCCTGGTGATCTCCTTGCGATCCCTTCCATTCGTGACGTACAGTTGTGCCAGCCGCTCAGACTTGCCGTTCCTGCTGTTTACCAGGTCAAGCCCGGGCGCGGCAGTCCCATTGTAAACACGAAAGAACGACAGCTCCCCCACGTGGGATTCCGACATGGTCTTAAAGATAAAAAGGGAAGGTTGACCCGAGGAATCTTGTTTGACATTCACGCTTTGTTCGCCCCCGCCGACCATCTTCGCGGAGATTTCTCCCCTATCAATCGGCGCAGGGCAATAATCCACGATGAAATCCTGGAGACCGGACGCCCCCACATTTTGCGTTGCAGAAGCGCAGAGCAGAGGGAACAGCTTTCGGGTGCTTATGCCAGTCTTGAGTCCCTGTTGGACTTCCTCCTCGCTCAAGACACCTTCTTCAAGGTACTTATTGAGAAGTTTTTCATCTGTTTCAGCGACAGCTTCGAGCATTTGTTGGCGCAGTGTTTCGGCTTTTGCTTTTGCCTCCGCCGGTATATCCTTCTCCACAGATTTCCCATTGCCTCCCACCGGGTACGTGTAGGCTTTCATCCTTACGACGTCGACGACCGTTGCAAACCCGAGACCCGCTTTGAGGGGAAACTGCACGGGCACGATATCGTGACTCAGACTCTCGCGTGCCTGTTCGACGCACCTGTCGAAATCGGCATTCTCCTGGTCCACTTTGTTGACAACGTAAACGCAGCCGCATCCATAGTCAGCGGCGTAGCGCGAAACGATTTCCGATCCAACCTCGACGCCTTCCACTGCTTTCAACAGCACCAGGGCGACATCGGCAACGCGCAGCGCCTCCTTCACTTCTCCGGTAAAGTCAAGGTATCCCGGCGTGTCGAGAATGTTGATCTTGGTGGATTTCCATTCACAGAAAAGGAGAGAGGTGTTGATGGAGATTTGTCGTTCAGTTTCGTCAGGATGATGGTCAGAGAGTGTGTTGCCCTCCTCCACTTTCCCGAGGCGTNNGTTCCGTAAGCGATGTCTTTCCCGCCCCTCCATGTCCAATGAGGCTGATATTGCGGATGCGATCGGATGTATATTCCTTCATGGCGATTTCAAATCCTCCAGGGTTTAGATCAGCCCTTGCAGGGGGGGCTCGAGCGGTTTTCCCAATGCAGAGCAGGCAGGATCCCGTGAAGGTCCGCCGTGCGACAGACCAATCGGAGGAAACCAACTGCCGGGAATGTGCAGCAGTCAGGTACGCAGGCGATCAACAAACGTACGGAACCCTCTGATGAGCGCGGCAACAAACGAAATGCTCTCCAGAATTGGACCTTCGATCCGTTCCTGGATTCGCCGCTCGAGTTCGACGACGTTGTCGGCAATCTCCCTAACCGAAGCGATTGAATCACGGACGGTGAGAACCTGATCATCGATGTTCTCGGCGATGCTCTTCATCCGGGATGTTACGTATTCCGCATTGTCCAGAATGGGAAGCATGCGGGTGCTCACCTCCTTCACGTCCTTCTGCACTTCACCCAGGCAGGCTTTCAATCTGGAAAGAACGGCAATCAGGTAGCAACAGAGTGCTGTAACGGCAATTAGTGCGAGGACTTCTGCAATCGTGAGAATGTCCACAGGATGCTCCCATCGTGGCCGGCTTATGACCGGCGGCGTTCCTCTTTGAATGCTTCCACGCCAGCCTTTACCGCATCCTTCACTTTCTTCCCTTCCTCCACAATAGGCGTTACCTTCTGGCGTGCGTCAGTTAGAATCTTGTCTGCGTCTTCAATCAACGTGTCTGCTTTACGTTTCGCGTCGACGATCAACCGTTCCGATCGCTGTTTCGCCTCGCTGACGATATCGCCCGCGCGGCTCTTTGCATCCTGCAGCGCCTGTTCTGCCCCATCAATCAGATCGCCGGCCTTCTCCTTGATGTCAGCGCGCAGTTCTTTGCCGCTCTTCGGAGCATACAGCAGCGCAATAGCGGCGCCAACGGCACCGCCTGCAAGGAGGCCGATCAACAGCCCCTTCAGCATTCCATTCTTGTTGTCATTCATGGCAATACCGTAGTTTGTCTATTTGTCCAGTATATCAACTTCATTCGAAAGAAGCAACGGATTCGGGCTCAACGCCTCGCTATTGCATGGACGGACCGACTGTTTCCGCTGTCTCACGGAGAACCGCACATCCCGCCACGATGAGCGGGATGCGGGCGAGAGACCTCAGCGATTCTTCTTCTTGTGACGCATCTTCCTCAGGCGTTTCTTGCGCTTGTGTGTTGCCATCTTGTGACGCTTACGCTTCTTGCCACTGGGCATGAGACCTCCTTTCTGAAATTAAACAGGGGTCTACTTGATGAATGCGTGTTCTTTGAGTATTCGCTGTGCCCGCAACCCAAGTTCCGAGCTCTTATCGAACTCCACAACACGGTGAAACCAGTAGTTTGAAGAGTCCAGGTTCTCCATTTGTAAAAACACCACGCCCAGATTGAACGCAGCTGGCTGATGGCGCGGAGTGTGTCTCAGCGCCTCCCGCATCTCCCGGATCGCCACGCCGAACGACTCTCGTCCACGGCTCGAATCCGCAAGGCCGAGCTGATAGTAACAGATCCCCAGGTCGACTCTCGCATCCGGGTCTTCCGGGTGGAGCGCCAGGTATTTCCTGTAGCTCTCGACAGCTTTAAGGTACTGGCCGTTGTCATGGAGGACATTCGCCAGTCGAAGCATCAAACCCGGGTTGTTCGGATCGGCGGCCAGCGCCTGTTGGGCCTGGAAAATATCTGCCGCATTGGCGCCGGGCGAAGCGGGAAGTGCGGATGATTGTCCAGAACCCGCTTCAGTACGCGTCGAGGATTGAGAACCTGAGGTGCGATCCCATTGCGTGTAAACGATGATGCCTACAAGAACGACTAACGCCGCGAGTGCCACATACGGCCAGGGATCTCGGTGTTTCCCCTTGGCCTGGAGAGTCTTTGCCTGTTGTTTGACAGTCGGCTCCGAGATCCCGCGCAGTCGAGCACCGCATGACTGACAATATCCGGCCGCCGGGTCGTTCTCAAATCCACACGACTTGCAGATCCCCTGCCTCTTAGGCTCTGCCCCTGGGATCTCGACTTTCGCATTGCATTGTGGACATGATAATCCGCGGCCCGTCAACGCAGCACCGCAATTCCCACATGTCAGTTTTGCCAGCGCCATGGTTCGTTCTCGCTCACACTTCCCGAGGACCTGTCCCTGATGCAGCAAGCTTTTGCATCGTGTCGTTCACCAGGCTCTTCACTTCTTTCGATACTTTGAACAACGGCACCCAATGTTCCCCCACCATCACTTGTTCACCCGTCCTGGGGTTTCTCGCGACTCGTCCCTTCCGTTTCTTGACCTTGTAGCTTCCGAAACCGCGAATCTCGATATTCCTCCCTTCTTTCATGGCGTTGATGACGGTGGATATGAATCCGTCCACAACAGCCTCGGTCTCCACTTTTGTAAGGCCTGTGGCGCTGGCGATCGTGTCGACGATGTCCGCCTTAGTCAATGTGGACCTCCTGAAATGATGTGTGCTCGTGTCGGACAATCTCTGCGTCAAAAGAGGCAGACAGGCCGCGCGTACTAAAGAATGGACGATCGACGGACCGTCGGCAGACTTGACCGACCCGCATGAAGAAATTCAGGGTTGCACGAACCTGTATGACATTACCGGTCGATCAAGCGCATCTTGCTTGAAATCCTTGAGTGCGCTTTCAGCGTCACCAAAGACAGATTGGAGGAACGATTGCCGTTTGTGTTCCTTGACGAGTGCGGGTTCACCTTTTATTCCCACCATGGCGGCTGTGATGCGTATGGCATCCTCATAAGTCCCTATCGTATCAACAAGACCAATCTTGACAGCCTGCATTCCCGTGAACACTCTCCCGTCGGCCAGTCCAACGACGTCCTCGTGTTTCATTTTGCGCCCGTCTTCGACTGCAGCGATAAACTGGTCATGCACTTCGTCCATCACTGACTGGAAATACGCTATGTCATCGTCGTTCATGGGCCGCGTCGGCGAACCGGCATCCTTCAACTTGCCGGCTTTGATGGTCTTGACCCCGATTCCAAGTTTGTTCAGTCCTTCATAGACCTGAAGAAATTCCGAGATAACCCCAATGCTTCCGGTAAGTGTTCCTTTGTTGGCGACAATTTTCGATGCCGGGCACGCAACATAGTACCCTCCGGACGCTGCGAGCGAACCCATTGATACAACTACGGGTTTGCCGCTTTCCTTGGTTCTCTTCACTTCCTCATAAATTTCCTGACTTGGAACAACTGAACCGCCAGGCGAGTCGATATGAAGAAGGATGGCGCGAATGGAATGCTGTTCGCGATAGGTTCGCAACTGCCGGACCACCTCCTCCGACGAAGAGATTACTCCTCGAAGTTCGACGACCGCGATCTTCTCCCCAGAGCCGGAAACCACCGTCTCGGTCGAATCGTCGCGAACTTTGCCTATGAGTGAGACAAACACGAGGATCGCTCCGATTGCGAAAAGTGCGAGCACCCCGAGGATGACGAGAAACCAACGAGTGGATTTGGACATGGCCGTCAGGAAGGCTGTAACTTATTGATTTAACTATAATTATATGAAACTCAGAAGCAAATGTCAAACGAACACTGGACCCCGAATATCATGCGCATCCTCGCGAGAAAATGCAGAGCCGCCAGAGTTGGGGTTGTTAGACCCTACCTCTGGCGGCCAGAAGTCTGCAAAAACGAATTGAACTCTCAGCGTGCGCTCGCTAATTGACCTCAGCGGCATGAACTTCCCTTGGTTGCAGCGTGGAAAGTACCGGCGAATCTGCCTCCGAAGAAAGCGCGAGTTCAAGCACCTGATTCATCTCCTTAACGAACTGGAGCTGAAGAGCCTCCTCACCTTGGAGGACGGATTTCGGTACGTCCTCGAGATCGGTCCTGTTGCGTTCAGGAAGAATAACCGTTTTGATGCCTGCCCGATGCGCAGCAAGGAGCTTTTCTTTGATGCCACCGATTGGAAGAACGNNCGGCCCGTCAAGAGCGACGTAAGCGCCGTGAGCATGGTGACTCCTGCCGACGGACCATCCTTTGGGATTGCGCCTGCAGGTATGTGGATGTGAATGTCGGTCCGTTCCCGGAAGTCCTCTGGAATTCCCAGTTCACGAGCATTGGAGGCGATGAAACTCAGTGCGGTCTGCGCTGATTCCTTCATGACGTCGCCCAATTGTCCCGTCAGAATGAGCTTCCCGCTCCCTTTCATTTGCGTTGCCTCAATGAAGAGGATATCGCCGCCGACCGGCGTCCAGGCCAGCCCCACGGCAATGCCGGCGCGGTTGATGCGTTCGGCAACGTCGGGGAAGACCTTTTGCGCTCCCAGGTAACGCGTAAGTGCATCGCGCGTTATGACAACATTGGTCCGGATACCTTCCACGATTTCCCTGACGACGCCGCGGGCAACAGTGGCAATCGTCCGCTCAAGCGTCCGTACTCCGGCTTCACGCGTGTATCCGGTAATCACCTGGCGGAGTGCGTCATCCTCGACAACCATCTGCGCGGAGGTGAGTCCGTGCTCATTGAGCTGCCTTGGCAGCAGGAAGTTGCGCGCAATATGAAGTTTTTCGTCTTCCACATAACTGGGAATCTCGATGATTTCCATGCGGTCGCGCA
>PMNP01000089.1:6234-25274 GCA_003161755.1 Ignavibacteriota bacterium
TGGCCACGGATCTCCGCCTCGTCATGGACGCCCCCGAGCGAGATTCGGACAAATTTTCTTCCGATGGCGTTGGCGATCAATCGGCCCAGCGACGTTTTTCCCACACCAGGCGGCCCTACGAATACAAGAATGGGCCCGCGCATGTTGTTCTTCAACTTGCGAATCGCGAGGTATTCGAGTATCCTGCGCTTCACCTTGTCAAGACCATAATGATCATGCTCCAAACTTTCCCGGGCGTGAGCGATATCGAGCGTGTCCTGGGTACTGACACTCCATGGAAGGTCAAGAATCCAGTCCAGATAGTTGCGCGTCACAGTATACTCCGGAGACGCCGCATTCAACTGCGCGAGTTTACTGAGTTCCTTTTCCGCGACCTTCTGGGCTTCCTCTGGAAGATGCGCTTCCTCCATCCTCTTCTTCAGGGAAACAACCTCAACATTCCCCTCGTCTTCTCCCAGTTCCTTCTTAATAGCTTTCATTTGCTCACGGAGGTAATACTCTCTCTGTGATTTTCCTATTTCTTCCTGGACTTCGGATTGAATCTTCGTGCCCAGCTCGAGGTTCTGCACGAACTTGGTGAGCATCGTGAGCACCTTGTCCAGACGGGTGCGAACCTCGAATGTTTCAAGGATTTCCTGCTTTTCCGCCGCTGCAACGGGAAGAGACGACGCGACAATATCGGCAACAGCGGCATGTTCGTCCATATTCAAGATGAGCGTCAGTTGCTCATCACTTAACTGGGGCGACAGGTCGACCGCATGTTTGAATTGCGTCTTCAGGTTCGAGGCAATCGCTTTCGCTTCGCGGCTCTCCCCGTCGGTTTCCTCCACCTCGCGGACCACCGCACGAAGATAGGGATCGCTATGGAGGATCGACAGAACCCGCACACGCCGTAATCCCTGGACAAGCACACTTCGCGATCCATCCGCAAGGGTGAACACTTTCAGAATTTTTGCCAATGTCCCTACCCAGTAGATGTCCCGTTCGGTCGGAGACTCCATCGCGCCATCAGTCTGGGCAACAACCGCGACCAGGCCGTCATCTTTTGCCGCGTCTTCCACTGCCTTGATGCTTGTTTCACGCCCAACACTCAAGGGCAAGACCTGGCGCGGGAACAATACGGCATTCCGCAACGGCAGTATAGCAACTGCCCTGGGGATTTGCGACGGGGACACAGTCGCTTCACTTTTGATTCGAGCCATTCTCTCCTCACTCTCCATTCAATGATGATCACATTGCGCTTGTCATTTCGGCACAGATGTCATGCGGCGGAGGCAGCACGGATCCCACCTTCCGGAGGCCCCCGCCCTCACTGTTCGACATCATGCCAGCGTTACTTTACCTTCACTTCGATCTGCTTCGGCTTCTTCTCCTCTGCTTTTGGCATCGTTACGGTAAGGATGCCATCCTTGAATTCCGCCACGATTGCTTCACTCCTTACGGTAGCCGGAAGCGTGAAACTTCGTTGGAAGGATCCGTACGAGCGCTCGATACGATCGACGCTGCCATCCTTCCCTTCCTTTTTCTCCTGCTTCTTCTCACCTCGGATCGTCAGCACGTGTTCCAGCATCGTGATGCTGACATCTTCCTTTCGGACTCCCGGCAGTTCCATGTTCGCAATATACTTGTCGTCATTTTCCATGATGTCGACAGCCGGTATCCAGGACTGGGAAGGGACTGAAGTATCTGCATCTTCGTCGCTGAAGAAGCTGCCAACCATCTTGTTGAATTCACTCTGGAGATTGAAGACATCTCGCGGGACCGAAGTCATCTCGCGTGTTGGATTCCATCGAACGAGCGTCATAACTGCATTCTCCTTTCAAAACAATCAACGAATGGTGATCTCTTTTGGTTTGGCTGATTCCGACTTGAGCACCTTCACTGTCAGAACGCCGTGCTCAAGTTGCGCATCAATCGACTCGAGGTCTATTCCGTCACCCAGCACCAATGTTCTTCGAAAGCCTCTTGCTGAATGCTCAGAATGAACGAGGGTCTCATGTTCTGTGTGCCCTTCCGGCAAGGCTGCTGTGATCTCCAGTGAACCGTCTTCAACCCACACGCTCAGGGTTTGCCGTGTGGCTCCCGGCATGTCGAGCATGACAACGTAAGCTTCTGGAGTTTCAACAATATCGGTCACAGGAGTTGCATAGCCGACGTAACGCATTTCATCCGCCGACGTAGTGCCGCGATCGGGACTCAACACCTGACCGTTTGTGGTAGTCATGATACTCTCCTTTACGTTCACTTGATTGGTATTTCGCGTGGTAGTGCCTCTTCAGTCCTCGGAAGAGTCACGTACAATATTCCGTCACGTAAGTCGGCGTCCACTTTCTGTGTGTCGATTTCCGGCGAAAGGCCGAACGATCGGCTGAACGCACCGCTCCACGATTCGTTGAGAATCCATGAAGTCTTCTCAGCCAATGCAACAGGCTTGCGTTCGCCGCTGATTGTCAACATGCCATTTTCAACGTTGATCTTTACGTCCTCTTTCCGCACTCCCGGCAAATCCAACATGAGAACGATTTCCTTGGTACGATCGGAGATTCTCAGCGAAGGAGAGAATACCGATTTGCTCCGTACCGGAAACCCGGTAAACGAGCAAAGCATATTTTCCATCTCCCGTTCGGCATCCAATAAACTCTCGTGCAGCATAGCTACGCCTCCTGACATTATCATTTTGTTGTTGATAGTTCATTGTCAGGGAGAGATATTCCAACATCCATGCCACCACTGGGTAAATGTCTGTAACTGATTATAATTAAACTACTTACAGGATAGAGCCGCCCAATAGCCATTCTCACAGAATCTCAGAATGGCCATTTTGTCATTAGTAAGCGCCAACTAGTCACACGGCGTATGCCAATAATGCTGAAAGCGTGCGCCAATTCGACGGTATATATGACAAGTTTGAGTTGATTCTTGGAACGTCAAGAAGGAAGGATGTTCTGCAGAGGTAGTGGAAAAGAACTGAAAGGGCACTGAATGGCAGGTTTAATCATGCTGACGCTCAAGCCATCGCTCGGCATCAATCGCGGCTTTGCACCCCGACCCTGCCGCGGTGATTGCCTGCCGGCAAGAGTTGTCGGCAACATCGCCAGCCGCGAACACGCCGGGGATACTTGTTTCGGTGTTGCCCTCTTTCGTAATGATATAGCCTACCGGATCAAGAGAAAGCTGATTGACAAAAAGTTCTGTATTGGGTTTATGTCCGATTCCCATGAACACTCCGTCTGTTTTGAGAATCGATTCTTCATGCGTCCGGACGTTTCTCAGACGCGCCCCTGTAACACGTTTCTTTCCGTTTTCGGAAGTGCCGAGGATATCCTCAATGACCGTATTCCAGATAAACGCTATCTTCGGGTTCTTCCGGGCTTTGTCCTGCNNGCCTCCTCCATCGCCGTGTCGCCGCCGCCGACGACAATTACTTCCTGTCCTCGAAAGAAAAATCCGTCGCATGTAGCGCATGCTGACACACCATACCCGCGATACTCAACCTCCGAAGAAATGCCGAGCCACTTTGCCGTTGCGCCAGTCGAAACAATAACCGTGTCGGCAGTGAACTCCTTTTGATCGCTCCAGATCCGAAACGGCCGTTGTGCGAAATCCACCCGTGTGACGTTTTCATAGAGCGATTGCGCGCCAAAGCGCAGCGCCTGCTCCCTCATGAGATCCATAAGCTCCGGTCCGAGCACCCCTTTGGGGAACCCGGGGTAATTTTCCACCTCCGTGGTAATGGTGAGCTGTCCTCCCGGCTGGATCCCTTCAAAAATCAGCGGACGCAGATTCGCCCTGGCGGAATACAAAGCAGCAGTGAGACCGGCAGGTCCTGATCCGATGATAATGAGCTTGTAGTGCGCAGACATGCATTCTCCGGGAATATGTTCTTCTTACCCTATTGGATGAGTTGATGAATCGGATCGGGTCAGAGCGCGGGACGCGGCGTTGTACGGAGGGCGATCTGAACATTGCGCATCAATCCCTGCCATTTCGCCCGACGGATAGGGCTCTTGTCAAACTTGAGCCGGAATTCCTCCTCGGTCATTCCGCTCCATTCCTCAAGCCGGGGAGAAATCATCGACTCACGAGGTTCAAATCGCTGCTCAGTGGATGTCCGGGAAAATTTCAGGTTCCATGGACAAACATCCTGACATATATCACAGCCAAATACCCAACCCTCAAACTGATCGCCGAGCGATTCGTCCACAGGACCACGATGCTCGATTGTGAGGTACGATATACACCGCCTTGCATCAACAACATACGCATCCACGATGGCTTTTGTCGGACATGCCTCAATGCACAATGTGCAGGTCCCACAATGGTCCACGGCCGGGGTATCCGGCGGCAAATCGAGCGTTGTGATGATCTCGCCGAGGAACACCCATGACCCGCACTCCCTCGTGATGACGTTGCTGTGTTTTCCCTGCCAACCTATTCCTGCGCGCGCAGCGAGGGCCTTTTCCATCACGGGCCCGGTGTCAACATACGCCCGGCTTCGAGATCCCGGAAATGTCGTGTCAAGCCAGTGGACGAGCGCTTCAAGTTTTTCCAACACGATCGTGTGGTAGTCGTCGCCCCACGCATATCGGGACACTTTTCCTGATCCGGATTCATCGGAATGCCTGTGTGGCGTCATATAGTTGACTGCCACAACGATCACCGAGCGCGCATCTGCCAGCAGGGTTGAGGGATCGATCCGTTCCTCACATCGGNNTCCAGTGCATAGTCCCCTGATAGCCGCGGGAAATCCACTCCTGTAATCGACTCCCTTCCTCATCAAGCATCGAGGCAGAAGTGAAACCCACCTCTGAGAACCCGAGTGCCAGAGCCTTCGATTTCACAATTTCCGCAACATTCTCCATCCTTCCCCCTCACACAAGCGGCTGTGTCGAGACCATCACCTCGTCACCTTGCACTACCACGGCAAATTTCGGCACGCGGCCGTTCCCTTCTACTGCCAGACCCGTGTCCAACGCATACCTCCATCCATGCATGGGGCATGTGACGGTCAACCCTTCGAGCACTCCCTCATGAAGAGCCGACACGTGGTTATGAGCGCAGACGTTACCCACCGCATACACTGTTCCGCCTACGAGCCACAACGATACATCGAGTCCGTGAACGGTCACCTTCCGCCCTTTGCCTTCACGGAGCTCAGACATCCGCGTGACGCGGACAAAGGCGCTCATGTCCGTCATGGTTTTTCCGGCAGGGTCAGATCGAGAGCTATTCGTTTGCCTACCGTGAAACCTTTCTCCCCTTCATTGACGGTCACAGCCTCGGTACAGGGATCATGTTCAAACATCAACGTCCATCGTTCCGCGACAGCAGTCTTTAGGATCGACCGTTTTTCCTCCAACGTCACAAGGGGACGGAGGTCGTAGCCCATAATCCATGGTAGAGGGATATGGGAAGCTGTGGGAATAAGGTCAGAACAAAAGAGCAGCGTCGTTGTTCCATCACTCACCAGCGGGACCTGCAGTGATCGGGTATGACCGTGCAGCAACAGCAGTTGAATTCCGGGAAACAATTCACCCTCTCCGTCGAGCAATTCCAGAACCCCCGATTCACGCAACGGAAGAAAATCGGCCGGGGAGAAGCTGGCTTTGTCACGTTCTGTGGGGTGGAGAGCGGTTTCCCAGTGGTCTTTCTGGACGTAGTATTTCGCCCGGGGAAAGGCCGGAGTCACGGTTTGGCCAGACTTGACGGTTGCTCCGCCGGCGTGGTCAAAGTGGAGATGGGTGAGGATGACATCCGTAATATCCGAGGGGGTCAAGCCATACGCCGAAAGGGCTCCGGAGATTGTATCAGGCCGGACATTGATCCGATACATTGCCGAAAACTTGTCGTCGCATTTTGTGCCGTTCCCCGTGTCCACCAGGATGCGCCGGGAATCGCTCACCAGGAGAAGCGCCCGTGTCGCAAGAGTGACCCGATTGCGATCATCCGGCGGGTTTGTTTTCTCCCAAAGGGGGCGTGGTACTACGCCGAACATCGCCCCGCCATCCAGAGCGAAGCCTCCGGCGTCGATGGGGTGGATGTCATAGCTGCCAATGCGCATGGCGCTCCATTGTTCCCTGTGAACTGCGACCTTTCAGCACTTAAAGAAATAGCAAGGTCGGCCCTGTGAGGAGCCGACCTTCACAAGGTACTCAAATGGTTCACTCAGGCTTTTTGAAAATGTGACGTCGAAGCACTCAACGCCTGGAATTCGCGATCAGGGTGGAGAGCCTTCGCGCGCACAAACAACACTTCCTCCGATTCCACACGATCGGTATCGGGAACGCAGCAGTCGACCGGACAGACGGCAGCGCACTGTTCCTGATCAAAGTGACCGACACATTCTGTGCACTTCTCCGGGACGATATAGTAGAAGTCGTTTGACAATGCGTCGAACATTTTTCCATTAAATTCATACTGAACGCCGCCGGCATAAATCGCGGTGTTGGGGCATTCCGGCTCGCAGGCGCCGCAGTTAATACATTCCTCGGTGATCTTCGTTGCCATTCTCCATACCTCCATTGATAAGTTCAGATGTCTCAGGATTGGCGGACAGCCAATCCCTCACACTTGCTTCAGATTCGAGTGAGTTCCTCTCTCTATCGCAGGTGTTGAAATACTCAATACCAGACTTCTTCCTGTCATTTCAATAAGAAATATAGAGAAAGCCCCTTGGAATTGCAAGCTTCTGACAAAGCACGCAATCTCAGCCAATTGAGAGATGTTGACTAACTCTTTTATTTCAAAGAGTTTCCAACTTTGCCCGTCGTGGAAAAAAAACTTCTCCAAGGACTTCATTCCCCCCCGTTTGACAAGACCTCACAAGTCCCCGGACGCGCAGGTTCTTTGTCCTCACTGCGCGTAGGTGTGAACAACCGGAGAGGATATCAGTGGGTCTTCACGATAAAATATTTTGCATCAGGGTGGTGGACAATAATCGCGTTGGTACTTTGCTCGGGGTCGAGGGAGAATTCGTCGGTGAGCTTCACGCCAATACGTTCCGGATTGAGCAGATCAAAGAGCTTGGCCTGATCCTCGAGGTTTGGGCACGCCGGATAGCCAAAGCTGTATCGCGAGCCTTGATAGCCTTGGGCGAAGAGTCGACGGACATCCTGCGCATCATTGCCGGCGATCCCCAATTCCGCGCGGATGCGTTTGTGCCAGAGTTCGGCAAGAGCTTCAGCGCTTTCAACGCTCAGACCGTGGAAGTACAGGTATTCTTTGTAGTTGTTCGATCCGAAGAGTTTTGCAGAATATTCCGCCGCAGACTTGCCCATGGTGACAAGATGAAACGCCACAACGTCGGTTTTCCCTGAGTCCACCGAGGCAAAGAAGTCGGCCAGACAGAGGAACCGATCGTCGTGCTGGCGGGGAAAGCTGAAACGGATGCGTTCGGTCTTCAGATCTTCGTCATACACGATAAGATCATTTCCCTCAGACTGACACGGAAAGTATCCGTAGACAACCTTCGGTTGAAGAAGCCGCTCATTTCGTATCATCTCCTTTAAACGCTCATAGTCGGGAAAGACTTTTTCCTTAAGAAGATTCTGGTACTCACTTTCTTTCATCGATCCCTTCCTCACTTGCCACTGGCCTCGGATGAGGGCCACTTCATTGACGAAGCTAAAAACCTCCTCCAGGGGGACATCCTCGACAACGCGTGTTCCCCAAAAGGGCGCCGGGGGAATGGGAACATCCTTGCGGACATTTGATCGTTGTTGGCCAGGCACTCGAGAAGATGACCTTTGGTCAGATATGGCGAGCGCGATCTTTGCTTCGCTACCGGTGAGACGATCCTCATCATTCTCATCCTGCGAAGGCGGTGCCGCGACATGGAATTCGCCCGTCTTAACCTTCTCCATGAAACGCAGCCCGTCGAATGCATCGTTGGCATACTCGACGAAGCCCTTATAGACGCTCCGGAGGTCATTTTCCACATAACGGCGGGTAAGGGCCGCACCTCCAAGAACCACGGGAAGCGTAATGTTCTGCTCATTCAGGACTTCGAGGTTTTCCTTCATAATGAGCGTTGACTTGACGAGCAATCCGCTCATTCCGATTGCGTCGGCGGCATGCTCGGCCACGGCCTGAATCATCCGCTCTACGGAACACTTGATTCCGAGGTTGATCACCTTGTATCCGTTGTTCGTGAGGATGATATCCACCAGGTTCTTGCCGATATCGTGCANNAGAACAAACGGCAGCTGCATTTGGCCGCTGCCGAACAGAACGCCCACCGTCTTCATCCCTTCGAGCAGGATCGTATTGATGATTTCCAGCGGACCATAGCGGACAAGTGCTTCATCGAGATCGGCATTCAGCCCAGGCCGATCGCCGTCGACTATGCGCCTTTGCAGCCGCTCTTCCACCGTCCCGCTTTGCCGTGCAGGGCCTTTCCGTTCCTCCTTTTGCCCGGCATAGTGCGCCATGAGTTCCGCAAGAGGGTCGTACACTGTCGTGCGGACCGATTGTTCCGGTTTCACTGGACGGCCTCCTCAAACCTGCGCTCATCATAGAGCAGTTGTTTCGCCAATTCTCTGCCGCGTTCGTCGATTCTATAGAGTGGAAGGATCTTCGAAGCGTGAACAATCGCCGCGTCAAGCCCCGCCTCAATGGCATGATGCAGGAACACACTGTTGAGCACGTGCCGCACTTTGGGGGAGAGCCCAAACGAGATATTGCTCACGCCGAGCAGCGTATGGACTCCAGGCATTTCATGCTTGATGCGGCGGATGGCTTCAAGAGTCTCCAGCGCGGCGCGCCTGAATTCCTCATCTCCGGATCCCAACGTAAACGTCAATGTATCGAACAGCAGGTCATACGGCNNACCGCGGCGCCGTACCGCTTGCATAATGTGAGAACACGGATAGCGCGCTCGGTGCCGTCCTCCAAATTGATGGAGTTGATGATGGGACGTCCGGCGATCAACTCCAGTGCCGATTCGAGAACCGGAGGTTCGGTGGAATCAATGACTATGGGGAGAGGAACCTGCGTGTTGAACCGAAAGATAATTTCCTTCATGTCGGCAAGTTCATTTCGTCCCACGAACGCCGCACAAACGTCCACCAGGTGTGCGCCATCCTTGACCGCTTCCTTCCCCATGGCGGTAATGCCCTCCCAGTCATCTTTCGCAAGAAGATCCCGGAATTGCTTGCTTCCATTGGCATTTGTCCGTTCACCTATCAGGATCGGAGCTGGCTCAATGTGGAGCGGGACCGATTGATAGAGGCTTGCCACAGAGGGAACCCATACGTTTTGTGCGGCACGGGGGGAAATGCCGGAAACCGCATGCACCAACTGGCGAATGTGTTCGGCGGTAGTGCCGCAGCAGCCTCCGACGATTCTCACCCCCAGGTCCCGCACATAGTGTGCAAGAGTGCTGGAGAATACTTCCGGCGTGAGGTGGTAGTGGGCATGGCCTCCAACGTTTTCCGGGATTCCTGCATTGGGCATGACAAAGACCGGCTTCGGGCTTGTGCTGGTCAATAGTCGCACATGTTCCGACATCTCCTGCGGGCCGGTGGCACAATTCATCCCAATCGCGACCACGTCGAACGGTTCGAGTGTCGTCAGCGCCGCGTTGATCTCCGTCCCGAGAAGCATCGTCCCCACTGCCTCGATAGTCACCGAAACAATGACAGGGACCGTGCGGCCCAACGCCGCAAAGGCCGAAAAGACCCCATAGAGTGCGGCCTTAGCCTGCAAAAGATCCTGACAGGTTTCCACCGAGAGCAGATCAACTCCTCCTTCGAGAAGAGCGCGCGCCTGCACTTCGTACGCTGATGCCATTGCCGGGAACGTGATGTGCCCGAGGGACGGGAGTTTTGTTGTGGGCCCCATCGAACCCGCAACGAAGCGCGGGTGATCGCCTGTCGAGTAGGCCGTGGCCACTTCTTTCGCAAGGCGTGCTGCACGATAGCTCAAATCATAGGCTTTGTCTGCAAGATCATACTCGGCGAGGACAATGGAGGTTCCCCCGAACGTGTCAGTCTCCACAACGTCGCAGCCGGCAGCCAGATAGTCGTTATGCATTTTTTGCACCGCCGAGGGCTTCGAGATGACGAGGTACTCATTGCAGCCGTTGAGATGCTCGCCGCCAAAATCATCCTCAGTCAGGTTCTGGCCCTGCAGATGGGTTCCTGTTGCACCGTCAAAAACGATGATGACATCACGGAGACGCTGTTGAAAAGTGTTCATTGATCATTAGCTTGGAGTTGTTTCAGAAATCAGATTTGTGCAATCCCCATATTCGCCTTCCGGGCGGGGTTCATTTACGGCATGGACGACTTCGCCGCGTAGTAGCCCTCCATCAGACGTTTTACGACCTCTCCGGCGGGGAGAATTTCTTTGACAAGTCCGGAGCTCTGTCCGGCCTCGAATTCCCCTTCTTCCATATTCCCTTCAAAGATTCCGGCCCGCTCCCGTTTTTTACCCAGGAGTTCGAGTTCCTCTTCTTTCGAAGCACCGCGCCGTTCCGCATCGAGCGCTTTTAAGGCAAAGGGTGTCTTCAGGAGGCGGACTGGAGCCACCCGTTTGAGCGTCAGGTATGTGGCCCGGTCATCGGCCTGCACGACCAGGTTCTTGTAATTTTCGTGGGCGGAAGATTCCCTTGTCGCGGCGAACCGGGTTCCCACCTGGACAGCGTCAGCACCCAGAGCAAACGCTGCGGCCATTCCCCTGCCATCAGCTTACNNCCTGCGGCAATGACTGGGATCGATGCAGCGTCCACTACCTGAGGAACGAGTGCAAGCGTTGTCGTCTCATCAATGCCGTTATGGCCGCCTGCTTCAAACCCCTCAGCAATCACCGCATCGCACCCTGCTTCCACCGCTTTTTGCGCGTGACGCACCGCAGCAACGACGTGAATGACGACGCATCCAGACTTCTTCAGTCCTGCAGTATGCAATGCCGGATGACCGGAAGATGTAATAATAAAGGTAATACCCTCGTTGCGACATACCTCAAGAAGTTCTTTCGCATCACCTCGCAGAAGAGGAACATTTACGCCAACCGGCGCTGTTGTCACCGCCTTCGCTTTGCGTATATGTTCTCGCAAAAGTCCGGAAGTCATCGAGCCCGATCCGATAACTCCGAGACCGCCTCCCTGTGAAACTGCAACGGCGAGCTTCCAGCCCGCCGTCCACACCATCCCCGCCTGAATGATCGGGTAACGGATGCCCAGAAGTTGCGTTATGCGCGTCTCGAGTGGCGCCGGCCAGAAGACAGAGGGTTGTCCTTCCATGGACGAGGCATCGATGTCCTTGTGGGATCCCTTCAGAGGGAAGGGAAAACCGGTCAGTCAGTTCTTTGAAACCATCTCCGAAATCACTGAAGTGCCGAACGCAAAGGCATAAACTGTAAGGGGAACGTTTTGCGCAGTAAGATGGAGCAGGTGCTCCCCGTAATCCATGTTCTTGACGATGCTGTAGAGACGCGGATCACCAACTTCAATGCAGCTCTTTCCCTCACTGTCCAATCGTACATCTTCCCCTTTGTTCTCGCTGGTGAGGAAGCGGTCATCCTGCTGTACCACAACCTCAAGCTTCTTGGAGCCCGAAGATGAAAGGACTCCCAAGACGTCGAGCCCCTGGTATTCGATAAAAATATGACCGTCCCCCTTTTCGTCAGTGTCGAGACTGAGGCTTTCGCGGTTGTTGCGCCAGATCCCCTTGGCGTATGGTCTCCCGTCCAGGTACATGCCCGGATCGACATACTCGATACTCGATTCAGGGATATAGCCTTCGACATTTCCCAGGGAGCCGCGCAGATATCCCGCCTCGATGTCAGGAGTTGAACGATAACATACCGCCCCTTCCCGATCCATTTCTCGTAAAGGCTCCGTCAGAAAGGGACNNGCCCGATGTCATACAACAATCCCTGAAGGGCCCGCTCGATGCTGAGGTAGTTTCCTCCGCCTGAATCGTGCAGCCGGATATATCCATGCCTGTCGATGAGCACAAATGAAGGACACGAACGGATCTCATAACGAGAGGCAATCAATCCATCATTGTCCATCACGACGGGAAACGAGATATGGAGCCGTTGGAGGGAATCCTGTACTCCCTGTGGATCTCGTTCAAACGCATAACGAGGAGTATGGACGCCGACGACAGCAAGTCCAAACGGCGTATACTTCCTGTGCCATTCCATAAGATACGGGAGTGAACGGAGTGAACCGGCACAGGCATAGTCCCAGAAGAACACGAGAACCGCAGAGCCCTGCAACGCAGATACCAGCACGGGTCCGCCATTGAACCAGTAGTCGCCATAAAGTTCATTGGCCTTTTGCGAGCGTGGTGCCAATTCCCGGTGGATCATGAATAGCACTCCCCATCAATGAAAAAATATATTCAGAAGGCTCTACAATTGCAAACAGCGTTGGAGCACTCAACGTGCCATTCCAAGTCAGGAAATCCTACGTGACGACAGTGTTTCATCTCATTTGAGGGAGTTTACGGAAGAAGCACATTTGAAAGGATCTTCGCAGTTGTGAGTACCGCAACAACAATGAATACCGGCCTGATGACTCTTGCGCCGTGATCAATCACGAATCGAGAACCAAACTGTGCACCAAGAATCTGTCCCGCGGCCATCGTTAGGCCAACAGTGAAGAGAACATCGCCAGCCATCAGGAATCCGAGGAACGAGACAACATTGCTTGTGCAGTTCATCACTTTGGTATATCCTGTTGCCCTGGTGAGGTCAAACCCAAGCAATCCCACAAATGCCAGTGCCCAGAAGGAGCCAACCCCGGGGCCAAAGAACCCGTCATAAAATCCAAGGAGTATTCCCAAAGCCACATAGAAGAGGATCGGACCCATTCGGCGATGTCCGCCTTGGAATCCTCTTTCCGGCAAAAAGAACACAAAGACAGCGGCGCCAATAAGAAGGAACGGAACGATGAACCGAAGCACGTCCGGCGCGATGCGAACGACGGCGAAGGTCCCCAAGAGTGCACCGATCGCGGTCATCACGATTCCCAGTCTTGCATCACGAAGCGAGACGACGCCATGGCGCGAGTAATGAAATGCCGCACTGAAACTCCCAACACTTGCCTGAAGCTTGTTTGTGCCAAGGGCAAGCGGAACCGGCATGCCGGATGCCAAAAGGATGGGAAGAGAAATGAGTCCACCTCCACCGGCAATAGAATCAATCAACCCGGCGGCAAGTCCCGTGAGGAAGAATACTGGATATGCCCAGAGAGTGGTCCAGAGCATTCGTTCACATTTCTTCTATTTCGTCGCCGCAGGAGGCCGAACGCTTCGCGTGTGTTGGGTGGTATCTCTCGCTGGCTGATTCGTTGAAGCCGGAGCAAGCGGTTTGACGGGAAGACGTTTCGGCTTTGCGGGTGAACTGGTGGAAGGCTTTCCCTTTCTGCCGTCCTGGGCCTTGCGGTCCTGTGCGTCTATCGGAGCCTTTAATGCTGGTCCGGGCGACGGAGGATTCTCCATTCGCAGCGGTTCATTCCGCACTGGCGCAACAGGGGCGATTCTNNTCTCCGGCACACTCGACCGGAGCAATTCACGTGTTCCTGCCCGCACTTGAGTGTTCACAAGGTGTTTTTGAAGGAGAGTCCCTCCTCCCGCAGTTTCGATCGATCTGACATCTGGAGGATGATCATCGACCATCGGGGCTCCGGAGGTGAAGGCGTTCATCCTGCGAACTCCAATCCTTCCTCTGCCAAATTCACTGGTTGGCACGAAAGACCACCGGTGTTCCGGAAGCTGCACGCCAGGACCGGGAAGCGTAACGCCGGGAGGCGGCATTGGAGCCCACCCGACATAATCGCCGGTGGCACACCAGCTCACCCGCGCAGGCGACCAGTCATAGCCCGGCACCCAATACCATCCTGGTCCGGGCTGGTAGTCCCAAGAGCCCACATGATACACAACCCAGGCAAACGGTTCATCACCGTTCCACATCCATCCCTGGTCAGTCCACACCCACTGTCCCTGAGTGAACGGCGCCCAATCATAGGGGACGCGCGGCTCCCACACTTGTCCTCTTTCCGGGAGATTGGTCCAGGTACCGTAGGCATCAAGCATATCGAATGGACTCGAGGCAGACACTGTTTGCTGTTCGTTCGACGTGGAACCGGGTTGTCCCCCGCACGACGAAAAAACCGCTGCGAGTGCCGCGACACTTATCCATTGCATTGCATGCCGAATCATCATGTACCCTCCCTTAAGCGAACAGCCCTTCCACCGAAAGATACCGTTCGCCGGTATCATACGAGAATGTTAGGACGCGGGCACCCTTTGCCATGTCAGGGATCTTCTTGGCGACAGCTGCGAGAACGGCTCCTGTGGAAATTCCCACGAGCAATCCCTCCTCCTTTGCCGCGCGCTGTGCCATGGCAAAGGCCTCATCCTTGCCCACCTGTATTGCCCCATCAAGAATCGCCGTATGAAGGTTCTTTGGGATAAACCCTGCGCCAATACCCTGAAGAGGATGAGGGCCTGGGGCGCCTCCGCTAATGACCGGCGAAGCTGAAGGCTCAACTGCAAAAACCTTCAGGCGGGGAAACTTTGGTTTCAGTACCTCTCCGCAGGCTGTAATATGGCCTCCTGTCCCCACACCGGCAATCAGATAATCGAGCCCCTCGGGAAAATCCTTGAGGATTTCCTGCGCAGTTGTTCTGCGGTGGACTTCAATATTCGCTTCGTTTTCGAACTGGCCGGGCATCCAAGAGCCGGGTGTCTTTCTTACCATGTCAAGCGCCTTTGCGATCGCGGCTTTCATTCCCCCTTCCCGAGGGGTGAGCTCGAACGTTGCCCCATAGGCAGCCATGAGTTTCCGGCGTTCAATGGTCATCGACTCGGGCATGACGAGAATGAGCTTATATCCTTTTACCGCGCAGGCAATCGCCAGACCTACGCCGGTATTTCCAGATGTCGGCTCGATGATGGTGCTGTCTTTCTTCAGAATCCCACGGCGTTCCGCATCCTCGATCATGCTGAGGCCGATTCTATCCTTGATGCTCCCTCCGGGATTCGCCCTCTCAAGCTTGATCCACACTTCGACCCCGCTCCCAAACAGTTTGTTGATCCTCACGTGCGGGGTATTGCCAATGGTTCCCAGAATATTTGTTGCCTTCATCTCCGTCCTCCCAGGTTAGATGACAAAATCGAGTGCAACTTGTTCCTCCCGTGAACTTCTGACCCTGACCTCACTCTTATGATAGACAACAGAATACGGTGGGACAGATTCTGTTAGCCAGACGTTGCCGCCAATAACACTGTCATGTCCGATAACGGTGGAGCCGCCGAGGATGGTGGCGTTGGAATAAAGAACCACATTGTGTTCGATGGTTGGATGTCGTTTGGAGGATGCAAGCGTCTTGTCGACACTGAGCGCGCCTAGGGTGACACCCTGGTAAATTTTCACATCATCACCGATCACGGTTGTTTCGCCGATCACAATCCCCGTTCCATGGTCAATGAAGAATCTCTCTCCCACTGTGGCGCCGGGGTGAATGTCGATCCCGGTTCGCTGGTGCGCGTTTTCTGTAAGGATCCGGGGAAAGATTGGGACATTGAGTTTGTAGAATTCGTGCGCAATCCTAAAGATCGCGATGGCGTAGAAGCCCGGGTAGGCCGAAATGACTTCATCAACACTCTCCGCGGCAGGGTCACCCTGATAAATGGCCTCAGCATCCATGCAGAGTTGGTGGTAGAGTCTGGGCACAATTCCAGCGAACTGCTCCACGATGTCGTCGACAGAGATTTTGAGTTGCTTCCGCAAAGGCGCCAGCGTAGTGTCCAGGTTGCGTCGGAGCAGCTGAAACTGTTCCTCCACTTGATTGATTTCTTGATACTCCACGCCGGAGAAGTGCGGAAACATGAGTTGGAGAAGCTCCTCCGCAAACTGCGCCACCTTCGCTTTCACCGGAAGGGAAACCGGGCGGGATCGCCGCAGATCCAGCAGTTCCTTCACAAACGCATCATGCGAATTACCGTCCATATCGGCAGACCTTCCTGATACTGGGACACATCTACGACAATCGGTTCTCAACATCTACGACACTGTACACGGCCTTTGTGGTACAACACCAACTCCTGCGCCCACGTTCTGAGGTNNGGAATTCGCCTTTCATGTTCTTCTGCCCCAATTCCTTCCGGAGTGACGAGGCTGTGCCATGGAAGATCTGTTCTTCAGGCATCGTCAGGTTGAACGCAATGCAGATCCGCCTATTGCCAAACGTATCGGCCAAATCGTCCAGGAGAGAGCCGAATCTGTAGGGAGTATCCATGAGAACCATCGTCCGGCGTTCATCGAGAAGATGACGAAGCTCCGCCCGGCGCCGGTCTTTCTTGGGTGAAAGCCATCCGCTGAAGAGAAACTGGTCGAGGGAAAACCCCGAAACAATCAGGGCAGGCATGAGGGACGACGCCCCGGGTACCGGAACAACCCGAATATTTGCTGCATTCGCGCGATCGACAAGCAGACGGCCCGGATCAGAGAATACTGGCGTCCCGCCGTCTGATATGAGAGCGACAGACTTGCCGGCTTTCAAGAATTCAATAATATGAAATGTTGCAGCCTCTTCATTGTGCTCGTTGAGGAGTTCGACGGGTTTTTCGATTTTGCAATGGCGCAAGAGCCGCTCCCCTTCCCTCCTTTCTTCACAGACGACAACGTCTGCAGTCCGGAGAGTGTCGAGGGCGCGCAATGTCATGTCGTCGAAATTGCCAATGGGAGTTGCGACAAGGAAAAGGATGCCTGGCATACCACAACCTGAAAATAGTGAAGATGAGAAATTGTCAGACGTTCACGATTTCTTCTGACCGTCTCCGCCCAACCCCGTATGGCCGAACCCCCCAGCACCGCGGGATGTCTCATCAAGTTGCGACTCTTCCTTCCATTCCGCCCTCACATAGGGCGCAATGCNNGGATCCAAAATTCGTCAGGATGACTTTGATTTCACCGCGATAGTCAGAATCGATCGTACCGGGTGAATTCATGATGCCAATCCGATGTTTGATGGCGAGCCCGCTTCGCGGCCGCACCTGGGCTTCGTAGCCCGCAGGCAGGGCGATGGCATATCCGGTTGGGATGAGGGCGGTTTCTCCTGCGTGGAGGACAAATTCTCCGTCCGCGGCAGCACACAGATCCATCCCTGCAGAACCCTCGGTGGCGTACGCGGGAAGGGAAAGCCCTTCCGCATGGGCGCCAACTCTTGTGATACGCACAGCGACAGGAGAAGNNAGTCACGATGTCCTTTCGATACAAATTGAATGTGGAGGACAGAGTCAACCGGTGAACAAAAAAGCCCCACATTGCAGTGAGGCTTGCGCAACGGAGCACTCTGGGAGATCACACCGTTGCGGACAACGCGCCCACCGGAACAGCCGTCGGCTTGATACAGCGTTCAAATTCATCCCGGAAACGTTTGACCATGCTCTGGACAGGCCATGCAGCGGCATCGCCCAATGCACAGATGGTGTTCCCCTCGATACTGTTTGCCACGTCGAGGAGAAGGTCCAAATCGGCGGCAGATGCGTCACCCGACTCAAAGCNNAGCTGTTCGCCGCGAAGGATCATTGTGGAAGACCCACCCGGAATTACTGCCTTGATGCGCTTGCCGCCGGGAACACCACCACCATACTTTTCGATAATCTCCAGGAGCGGCACGCCGGTGGGCAGTTCATACACACCCGGCGTATTCACATGTCCGCTGACGCCGACCAAAATCGGACCCGGGTGCTTCTGAGTTCCGATGTGTGAATACGCCTCCCACCCGATTTTCAGAATCACCGGGACATTGGCAAGAGTTTCCACATTATTGATCGTCGTCGGACATCCCCAAAGTCCGTTTTGCGCCGGGAAGGGAGGTTTGACGCGCGGGTAGCCGCGCTTCCCCTCAAGGGAGTTCATCAGAGACGATTCTTCCCCGCAGATGTATGCTCCCGCGCCGCGGTGCACAAACAAATCAAAACTGAATCCCGCCCCCAAAATGTTCTTGCCAAGATAGTTCTTGGCGTACGCTTCGTCGATGGCCTTCTGGATTATCTTGATCCATTTGTTATACTCGCCACGAATGTACAGGTACGCTGTTGTGATCCCCATCGCGTAGGAGGCAATGGCGATCCCTTCCACTATGAGGTGTGGATTTGACTCGAAGATCTTCCGATCCTTGAACGTGCCGGGCTCACTCTCGTCGCCATTAACACAAAGGTATTTCGGCTTTGCCGTTTGCTTCGGCATGAACGTCCACTTCAGGCCGGTGGGGAAACAGGCGCCCCCGCGACCGCGAAGGTTGGATTTCTTCACCTCGTCCGTCACACCTTCGGGCGTCATACCCAGCGCCTTCGCAAGCATCGCGTATCCGCCGTGCGCTTCGTACACGTCAAGGTGGTGGAGATCAGCTATGGGCGGCAGGATCATTGATTCCATATTACTTCAGCTCGCCCAGAATTTTATCGATTCGTTCAGGACTAAGGTTTTCATAATACTCATCACCTACTTGCATGACAGGAGCCCCGCCGCATGCTCCAAGACATTCCGCCTCAACGAGAGTAAAACGCTTGTCTGCCGTTGTTTCCCCAACTTTGATCTTCAACCTTTTTTGCAGGTGCTTTACCATTGCTTCGCCATTGCGCAGCGAGCAGGAGACATTTGTGCAGACTTCAATCTTGTGGCGGCCCACCGGATTTTTGTTATACATTGTATAAAATGTTACAACTCCGTACACGTGATGGTACGGCAAATCCAGCAGTGCGGCCACTTCCTTCATTCCATCTTCCGAAATCCAGCCATGCTCATCCTGCCACATCCACAGTGCTGCCAGCACCACCGATTGCGGATTCTGGTAGCGGCCTTTGAGCTGCGTGATCTTCGTCTTGCTTTCTTCGGAAAGCATGGTGTTCCTTACCTCATGTTGGCACGGCACTTCCCGACCGCGAACATGTCAACCTGTTCCGCGCAATCGGTGTTGTCCCAGGCTATTTGTCAGCTTCTCCCATCACCGGGTCGATGCTTCCCACCACAGCCACAATATCGGATATCATCCCCCCCTTCAGCATTGTGGGGAGGGCTTG
>PMNP01000362.1 GCA_003161755.1 Ignavibacteriota bacterium
GTTCTCTACACGCAGCAGCCATGAACGGGACCACTGTCGAAATATCAATTGATCTCCCGACCGGCCACTGCGATGAACTGATCGGAATGTTGAGCTTGAAAGGATTTGACAGTTTTTGGGAAGATGGGAGTTTGCTGAAAGCTTACCTCCCGGAGGATCGCTGGACTGATGAGACCACGGCTCCCTTCCACGTGACGCTTGCGAGTTTCGCTGCATCTCATGATATCCCCCTTCCTCACGTCGAGTCAAAAGCAATCTCTCCGCAAAACTGGAATGCCCTATGGGAAGAATNNGAATCCATTCAGCCCATCCAAGCAAGCGAGCGCATCATTATTGCCCCGTCTTGGAGAAAGGTGTCACCTTCTTCCGACCAGATCATTGTTGTCATCGACCCGAAAATGTCGTTTGGCACGGGACACCATGAAACCACAAGGCTGATGCTCCGCCTGCTCGAGCCGCGCATCCGGTCGGATTCCACAGTTCTTGATGTCGGAACGGGAACAGGAATCCTGGCTATCGCGGCACTAAAACTCGGTGCGCGCTCAGCAACCGGAGTCGACATTGACGAGTGGTCGTTCGACAATGCCAGGGAGAACGCCATTGCGAATGGGCTTGCCGGCCAATTCACGATTGTCCAGGGAGAACTGGCCGATGTTGCACCGGGGCAGTATTCTCTCGTCGCAGCAAATATTCAGCGCAGCATCATCGAACCGCTGCTTGCAAAACTGAAATCCCGGACGACAGAAGGTGGGCGATTACTTCTGTCAGGATTACTGGACATGGAACGCAACAGGATGCTTGCCGCTTTCAAGGCGCATGCATTGACCGTGGAAGAAGAATTGTATGAGCAGGAGTGGATCGCGTTTGCCCTTCGCGCTCAGTGAGCGCCAGGAGTATTCGTTCATCATGAAGCGTCTCGCCTCGATTGATATTGGCACGAACACCGTCCTTCTGCTCATTGCCGATATCTCTCCTGATCGATCCCTCAATCCCCTTGTGTATGAACAGCGGGTCCCTCGGCTTGGCCGCGGCGTGGATGCGTTTCATCGTTTGCATCCTGATACCATGCGGCGGGTTATTGAAGTGCTCCGTGAATACTCCGCTTTGATCGAGGAATATAAACCACAACATACGACTGTTTTTGGCACAAGCGCTGTCCGTGACGCAACCAATGCGCACGAATTCGCTGCAATCATAAGGGCTGAGACAGGATTTAACCTCGAAATTCTTTCCGGAAACGATGAAGCGCTCTGGACATTTCGAGGCGCCATGAGCGGTCTCTCGGAGTTTACAGGCGCCACGGTGGTGGATATTGGCGGGGGAAGCACGGAAATAACCATCGGTACTCCCCAGGCCATCATCAATTCCACGAGTCTGAATATTGGCTCCGTCCGACTGACCGAACGGCTGCTGAAGAATGACCCGCCAGACCCGCAGCAAGTGGCCTCGTTGCGGACGACAGTGCGTGAGGCGCTTACAGCAATGGCCTGGTCTTCTCTTCGAGATTCCATTCTGGTAGCCGTTGCAGGAACAGCCACTACCCTCGCACTCATTGATCAAGGTCTAAGCAACTTCAACCGAACAGCAGTGAGCGGCTATCGCTTGAGCCGCCAGAGCATAGCTATGCTCTCTCACAACCTGTCACAGACGTCATCGCAGGACATCCGGAAGATGGGTGATTTTTTGGAGGGGCGTAACGACATCATTGCCGCAGGAGCCATCATATTGGACGAGATGATGACGGTCTTCGGGTTTACTGAAGTGATCGTGAGCGAACGGGGGGTACGATATGG
The DNA here is from genome assembly GCA_003161755.1 of Ignavibacteriota bacterium. The sequence goes on from PMNP01000362.1 coordinate 1,794, forward strand.
AATTGTCCTGAGGGATGCGGAACGCTGGGAGATATAGCGTTCACATCTCATGTTCTCCGCTTTGCGTTGCGTTTCTTCATGCGGTTGATGACGCTTCCCATTCGATCCACCACCGCAATGACATCTTCCCGTGTATTGGATTTGCCGAAGGAGAATCTCACCGATGCCCGCGCGGCAGCCAGTTCCCTTCCCATTGCAAGGAGAACATGCGATGGTTGGACGCTCCCAGAGGTGCAGGCCGACCCGGCACTGACAGCAATACCTTCCAGATCAAGATTCGGTACAAGCATTTCTCCGTCAAGCTGGACTTGCTCTGCGTCGAACGACACATTCAGAATGTGTGGCAGTCGATCCGTCGGGTGTCCGTTAATGACGACGAACGGAAACTCCTGGCGAAGGGCAGCAGCAAGCGCATCGGAAAGTGATCTCAGCCGGCAGGACTCCTCCTTCATTGACGCCAGGGCGAGTTCGACAGCTCGGCCAAAGCCAACTGCCAACGCGACATTTTCTGTGCCCGGCCTTCTCCCCCGCTCCTGTCCACCCCNNCGCCAATCCCCTTCGGACCATAGATCTTATGAGCCGAAAGTGAAAGCAGATCAACGTGCAATTCATCCACACGGAGCGGGATCTTCCCCAAAACTTGAACGGCATCCGAATGCATGACTGCGCCATGGGCATGGACGACGTCCGCAATCTGACCGACAGGGTTGATCGTCCCGACTTCATTGTTGGCGAGCATAATCGAGACGACGCCTGTCTCACTCGAGAGCCTTGCGGAGACCGTTGCAGGATCGACCTGCCCATGCGAGTCAACCGGGACAACGTCGACGCTCGCTCCAAGCTCTCTCAAGCTGATGACGGGATCGAGCNNCCCGTTGGCGTAATGCTTGCCAGGCACCGTAGATCGCAAGATTGTCGGCCTCGGTTCCGCCGCTGGTGAAGGCGACGTCTCCCGGCGCCGCACCTATTGCTGAAGCAATAATGCTTCTCGCTCGCTCCAGGGCCTCCTTTGCCGATCGTCCATACGCATGGATCGACGAGGCGTTGCCAAACGTTGTGCCAAAATACGGCACCATGGCTTCGAGCACGCGCGCATCCACTGGAGTTGTGGCGGCATGGTCAAGGTAAATGGAATGCGAGTGAGTCATACACNNAAGCCTTTCTTGCACCGTCATCATCATAGGAACGATTGAGCCTGATGATCTCGATAAAGCGGTCGACAGCGCTCTCGAAGTTGTTCCTGCTCAGGTCTTCGATCGCAGCCAAGTAAGACTGTTTTACCGCATCTTCGGGAAGTGCCGACGAATTCCTGAGCTTTGATTCCAGGGTCACAAGAGTCCGGATGGCATCAGCGTCAGCGAACGCTTCGGAATCTTCCTCAATTCCTTCCACCAAATCCCCCGNNCTCAATACCCCTTCAAGGATTGGGATTGCTTCCTCCCTGTTTGAATTCTCAAGGAGGTTTTTTGCCGCGTCCAGCTCCCGGCGATAGGGATCGGGCAACACCTTTTGGAGCCATTGGCGGACCGAAGCCTCCGGCAGAGCGCCTGTGAATTCAGCCGCGACTTTCCTGTCGATAAACAGCTTTACCGACGGGATTCCCCGTATGCCGTATTGCCTCACAAGATCCTGATGCTGATCGGCGTCGATCTTTGCCAGAATCCACTGCCCATGGCTTTCCGTTTCCAACTTTTCCAGAACCGGGCTCAGGATCTTGCATGGACCGCACCACACCGCCCAGAAGTCCGCAAGAACAGGAACGTCGAGGCTCCGTTCAAGTACGTCCTTTTCAAAATCACTTACTTCGACCGGCATACATATCCTCAATCATATTCAATCATGCTGTGTATCCTCAGCGGACAAGGACCCAGAGAAGTTGCAGACAAGCCTGATGAAGCACCTGTCCGGATTCCTCCGAAGAAAAGGTACGAACAATTGCAGTGANNGCAGTGAGCACGCAACTCACCGGGTAATTTTTGTCACCGACTGGGCGGAAATCCTTGATTCTTAAAGCGGTTTTCCGCTTCTTCCTTCGTTTGCTGGCATTCCCAAGTCCCCTTCATCACCGCTCCCTGACTCGTCATGAGCTTTGACCCTGTCAGCTTCGTATATCTATCCGAGATGCTTGGTTCGCCTGTGGTGAGCCTTCGCACGAACACGCGGATCGGGAGGGTTGTGGATTTCGCTGCTTCCACGGCCGGTGTGTATCCAAAAGTTTCCGGGGTGCTTGTGCGCAAAGCGCTGCACAAAGCACCGGTGTATATACCCTGGGCCGATGTACGGCGTTCCGAATACCAGCGGCGCCTCTTTGTTGATTTCGATGCATCAAAGGGAGGTTCACGCGAGACACAGAACGAGATTCTGCTTTCGAAAAGCTTCCTCGATAGACAGTTGATCTCCACCTCAGGGTACAAACTCGTTCGGGTTAACGACCTTCAACTTCTGATCGATAACTCTCCCCGTGAGAACTCCAATCTTTGGCTGGTCCACATTGATATTGGCGTGAAGGGTCTTCTCAGGAGATTGGGTTGGCTTCGCGCCGTCAATGGCATTTTCCACTGGATCGTTTCTCGTGACCTCAAGGACAAGTTCGTTTCGTGGAAGTACATTCAGCCGACGACCACCACGACTGTGCANNGATCCAGCCGATCTTGCCGATATCCTGGAAGACCTCGGGACTGACGAGCGAATTTCCCTGCTGGAGTCACTCGATCCTTCGGCGGCTGCGGCCACGATGCAGGAGATGCCGCTTAATGTGCGGGTGCAGGTGGCTGAGACGTTGGATACGGAAAAGCTTGCGGCAATCGTCCAGGCAATGCAACGTGATGAAAGCGTGGATCTCGTCGACGAAATCGCCGCGGNNCACGCCGTGCAGAGCTTATCTACTACATTTATATTGTTGATGAGTCCGATCGACTCGAAGGTGTCGTCAGCCTCCGGAGCATCCTCTTTGCCGCACCCGCCACTCCGCTGGAAGAGCTCATGCGGGAGAGCATCGTGTCGATTCCCATTGACGAGCGAATTAAGAACGTCGCGCAGATCTTTCTGAAATACAATTTCGAGGCTGTACCGGTCGTCGACGATGATCGTCATATTCTCGGCTTCGTAACTATCCGGGATACCCTGGAGTCGGTCTTCCCCAAAATGCGTGAGGATGGCAAGGGCTGATATGCACTTCCTTCGTAAACTCCGGAAACGACCATTATTCCGAAACCTCCTGGTGTTCCTGGCCATCGTGGGGCCAGGAG
>PMNP01000331.1:0-14862 GCA_003161755.1 Ignavibacteriota bacterium
ATGGAAATTTTTCCAGATTTTACAGCATCATGCAGCGGGAGCCACTCGTTGCTGTACGGATTTTCGAGTTACGCCATCAATAGCAATAAGGTCCTCCAGCGATGGATTCTGGAGCGAAGTATGAGTCGAAAGAGCCTCGGCGATAAGAGAAGGGATCTCGGTAAAAGCAATACACCCCTTCAGGAAGAGATGGACCGCCATCNNCAGGAGGGAAAAACGTCATCGTTCCCAACGATGCCAGGTCGAGCCGCTCTGACATTGACGGGCACCGGTCGGGGAATGTCAAGGCATATTGAATGGGGATTCTCATGTCAGGCTTGCCCATCTGTGCCTTCATGGAACCGTCGACGAATTCCACCAGGGAATGGATGATCGACTGCGGGTGGATAACCACGTCAATACGATCGGGGGGGAGGCCGAACAGCCAATATGCTTCGATGACCTCCAGGCCCTTGTTCATCAGCGTGGCCGAATCGATGGTGATCTTATTGNNCGCCTGCTTGGGAGTAATCGACTCAAATTCGTGAGGGGCGAGATTCCAGAACGGCCCGCCTGAAGCCGTCAGGATAATCCTTGCCACCTGCGACATGTTCTCACCCTGTAAACACTGGAGAATGGCACTGTGTTCGCTGTCGATGGGAAGAATCCTGACTCCATGCTTGCGGGCAGTCCGCATAATGAGGTCACCACCAACCACAAGCGATTCTTTGTTTGCAAGGGCTATGTCTTTTCCCGCCTCGATCGCCCTCATGGTCGGAATCAGACCGCTGAATCCCACGAGTGCGTTGATGACAAGGTCTACGTCGGGATGCGTGGCCGCTTCGAGCAGGCCGTCATTGCCCGCGAGAATCCTCGTGGTACCGCATGATCGAATCTGCCTGGCCGGCACGTGTCCTGTGCTTGCAACAGCTGCAAGGGCAGGGTGAAAACGTTCAATCTGACGTTCAAGAAGCTCAATATTTCTGTGTGCCGTTAACGAGGTCACGCGAAACCGATCCGGAAATGCCGCAATGACTTCCAGACTGCTGCGCCCGATTGAACCGGTCGAACCCAGAATGGCAACATTCACCATACGGTCACCAAGATGAGAGAAGGAATACCTGGTCAAGGTACGGAACATGCGAGTGTTTCGCAAGGAACTCGCGCGACACCATTCGAGGTCTCCACCATGCATCGCATAGCTGTTTTCCCTATATTGAAACTTTATGGGAGGAGTTTAGACTGGAATTCGCGATGGCGCGCTCAAAGTGGAGTAATTTCCTTCGATTGTCGGCATTGATGCTTCTTCTGCTGTTTGCTGTTAGCCTGGTGGAGGCACAGAGCGCTGCGGTACAGACGAATCTTCGAGTCGCCGAGACGCTCGAACGATTGGGAGATTTTCAGCATGCGCTTCAGCTTTATCGGGAGCTGGCAGCAAGGGATCCGTCAAACCCGATGTACGATGAAGCACTGGAACGGCTCCTCGTTCAGCTCAAGCAATACGACGAAGCGCTTGCAATTCACAAGAGAAATCTCGTTCGAACACCTGACGACCTCATGCTCCAGGTTTCTCTTGGGACCTTGTATTATCGCGCAGGGCACGAAGAGGATTCGTTTGCGGAATGGGATCATATCCTGGACCGCAATCCCCGAAACCCCGTGGCAATTAGTGCCGTTGCCGCGGCAGAAATCGAATGTCGACTCCTGGACCACGCCATTGCCACCTTTCGACGGGGGCAAGATGATCTCGGGGATCCTTCGCTCTTCGCCCCTCAATTATCCTCCTTGCTCGCTGCCATGATGGACTACCGCGGAGCTTCCGCGGAACTCCTTCTCTGGTTTGCCAAGAACCCAACCCAACTCCCCTATATCCAGGGGCGAATGANNAAATGAGCACGTTTACTTCCAAACCGGAAGGACGGCAGGCTGCAATCAGCGCCGTTCAGGATGCCCTGCGTCAGAAAGAAATGCCGCAACTTTATGAACTCCTGGGGTGGTTGTATCTCGAAGGGAAGGAGTTCGAACAGGCGCTGGACGCGTATACTGCCATCGACAGGTTGGTCGGCTCGAACGGAACGGGCCTCCTGATGTTTGCCGACAGGGTGTTGAGAGAAAAAGGGTATGCCATAGCTGCGAGGGCTTACCGGTCAGCCCTGGCGCTGGCGCTTCCCGAAAACCGCCGTCCCTCCGCAATGTTCGGTTACGCTTCTGCACTCGAAGGGGAATCCAATCCACCGGATTCGACCACGATTGGAGTCCTCACCTCCGGTACGATTTCCGAAGTGCAGAATACCCAGCCTGCCGTCAATGCTTTTGCCGAAGTCGCTGCACGATATCCCAACACTGAGCTGGCGGCGAAAGCGCTTTTGCGGATTGGCATAGTGAAGATGGAGCGGAACGCAGATCTCGATGGGGCTCGACAGGCATTGGAGCAGGTGCGCGCCACAACCATTGGGTCTCCTACGATTCGCTATGGGGCAGATCTCCAACTCGGAAAACTCTGCGTGATTGCGGGAGACACGACACAGGCCAGAGTGTTGTATGCCTCTGTTGAATCTCGTCCGGATGCAACGCCCGATCAAACTGATGAAGCCGGATTTCGGATTGCCGAACTGGAGTACTTTGCAGGCCGCTTCAAGGATGCGCTGGCGAGACTCGACTCGATATCCTTCAATGTGCGCGCTGATTATGCCAATGATGCGTTGACATTGAAAGCATTCCTGCTGGACAATCAGGGTTCTCCTGATGCTCTGCTGCAGTTTGCGCACGCCGATCTCATCGCCCGCCGTCATCATACTCCTGAGGCTATTGCATTGTTCCAGGATGTGGTCCAGGGCTATCCTCACACGCTTCTCGTCGATGATGCGTTGATGAAAATGGCATCACTGCAAACAGATGCCGGGCTTTTTGAACAAGCCGTTGCAACATATCGCACGCTGCTCGAAAAATACAAGGAAACTAGCATCGCTCCCGACCGCGCCCAATTCAACATGGCGGAGCTGTATGAGCGTGGCTTGAAGGATCCCACGGCCGCCATCAAGGCCTATGAGCAGATCCTGTCGGGGTATCCGAATTCTCTGCTGGTCGATGAAGCCCGGCGACGCGTCCGTATGCTCCGTGGCGAAGTACAGTGAAGCCCCGGAGGTTCATTCTCCGGAAACGAATACCCAACGATGCGTGAGGAGTGGAATGTGCGTCTTCCAATGNNAGGTCCTCATTTATATGGATCTTCAACAAACAGATCATCTGAAAGCCTACGGCATCGCCTTTTGGGCGCTCACCAAAGAAATGCCGGTCGACTGGCTGCTGAATTATCGCGGCGGGTCATTCATGCTGGATGATCACGAAATGGTTGTCACGGAATGCCGCGTGCGTGGTGTGGCTTTTGCAGAGCTGAGTGCTGCCGATGCCTCGGCGATATATGCCGAAGTGCAAAGGGAAGACAATAACATGGATGTGGTCCGATTGGAAAAAGCTCCCCGGGTAGCCGTGTATGTNNTTCATTCTCAGGAGCACCCTGGTACATCGAACAACAGGCGACACTGGAACAAGAAGCACACAAGCTTGGATTTAAGAAGGTGTCGGACGAAAAGAAAGCCGTCGCACGTGCGATCAAGACGTTTATCGGAAACGGTGGCTTCATGTTCGCGATGTGCTCAGCCACCGATACATATGATATTGCACTTGCTGCTGAGAACACCGACATCTGCGACGTGATGTACGATGGGGATCCGCCTGACCTCGATGCGCAGCAAAAACTCGAATTCACCAAAACGCTTGCCTTCACCAACTTCACAATCGAAAAGAACCCACTTCGGTACGAATACTCGGATATCGATGTTCCGCCGAGTGATCTCCTGGGTTTCCAAAATCAGGAAACAGACTATTTCACCCTCTTCGAGTTCTCTGCGAAATTCGATCCAGTCCCAACCATGCTTACTCAGGATCACGTGAATGTCATTAAGGGTTTCCTGGGCCAAACAACGGGATTCAAAAAGAGCCTCATTAAGAGCAATGTAACCATCCTGGCCGAACACCAGGGGACAGACCAGGTAAAGTACTTGCATGGTAACTTTGGGCGTGGTACCTTCACATTCTACGGGGGGCACGATCCGGAAGATTACCAGCATGCGGTCGGAGACCCGCCGACGGATCTGTCGTTACACAAAAACTCACCCGGATACAGGTTGATTCTCAATAATATTCTGTTCCCGGCGGCAAAGAAGAAGGAACAAAAGACGTAGTTGAATGTTGTTGAAGTTTGTTGCCAAGAGGGGTTCCTCCCACCCGGTAAGAGAGCTTCTGTGCGGCAGGGAGACGCGGGTTTCCGTTCTTTTATACAATTCCCATTCACAAAGGAGACATCATGAAAAAGTTCGCTATTGTTGCCATACTCTTGCTGGTAGCAGCGCTTCCCGCTTTTGCCCTTGGGCCGTCCATCGGTTTTGGGGTGCAGGCGGACTATGCCTCGCTCAATTTTGTCCCTCCGCTCAGCGATGTGTACGGTGCAGGATACGGCGGCGGAGCGCATCTCGATATTGGATTCGCGATGCTCACGGCGAGAATATCAGGGGACTATATGCGCTTTTCACCGGACGTCGAAAAGTTCAAGGCCGCAACCGGCGTCCCGGCAAACGTGATCAACAACGTGTCTGTGGATGGCGGGGTGATTAGCATCATTTCCGCAAATGCCAATCTGAAGTGGGAAATTCTTCCCCTTCCGGTGGTCAGCCCGTACCTCACTGGTGGAATCGGTCTTGCCAGCATAAGCATGAGCGACGTAACGGTGAAAGTCCCAGGACAGCCGGATGTGCCGGTCACTACCCCTTCGGCAGAAACCAAGACCACAGCCAATCTCGGGGCGGGAGTGAATTTTAACCTCGGGATCTCCTTGTTCATTGAAGCCAAGTATACCTGGATTTTTNNGCTGCGCCCTACGGCTCCGCCGACTTTCTCACCAAACATTCCTCGCATCGCCTTTTTGCACAATATTCGTTATGAAGTTGCAGCAACCCTTGCTGTTCCCACCCGTTTCTGATCCGAAACCTTCCCTTCACTAGTCCCTTGCGCATGCGAATCGTGACAGTGTTTTCCTGGAGCAGTGGCATTGTTGCGTAGAGCCGGAGCGCGTTGCGTCGGACAAGGCGATCGCTAAATACCGACGCATACAGAAGAAGTANNTCTTCCAGAACCCTTCGGGTTTGACGAGAAAATGGGATGCGAAGTCATGCAACAATTCCCTTCCCGCTCGATCACGTGCTCGTGCTGTCTGGAGAAGACGGCGAATTCCCGTGCCGCCGAACAACAGGGGCAGAAGGCTTACCATGGCGGCCAACCGGACCGTCGGAAAATTCGATGGGCGAAGCCTGAAAAACAACCACTCAGCCTCATGCAGAACAGGACCGGTGTACGCATGGCGGATCTCTCTCCATCGCCTGCGGAGCGACCGGACATACCGCCGTGCATCCCTGTCGGGAAGTCTGCGCGTTGACGGCAACAGACCCGCTGAACCAAAGAGCAGTGCTTGCATTGTGATGGTGTCGCTGAGAGAAAATTGCTGCAGAATATCGAGGCGCATTCCGCGCGCAAGTGCAGTCATAGGGCGACGATTCTTGCCGTAGCCAAGACAATCAAGCAGCTGCTCATACAGAAGCTGCTCCCAATGGGCTCGCACCGCGAGATTGGATTGCAGGGGGGCGTCGGCGAATGGTCGGTTGGCGGCATCATCGAGTCGGAGGTGGGCGATGTCCTCGATGCGGGTTTTCAGCCAACACACTTTTATCCTGAGGCGCTCATGGGCAAGCCTACGAAGGCATTGCTGGAGTTGTTGCGGGGTGACCCGGAGAGGGAGAGTGCCGCACGGCAGAAGATCGGGAGGTTTGGTTATTTGTTGTGTGCCAGGAACGATGGGAGGTCGCTCAAGGACGAGCAAAGGAATGGATCGCTTGCTTTGTGTCAGAGTAGTAAACGGCGCGCGCTGAACAAGCGCCACATGAAGAATCACCTGGTTGTAGTGCGCGTCGTTGTGGTGTCCGTGCGTCACCCACGACGATGCGTCGATATGGAGTTCAACATCTCCCCTGTACAAAGTGCCACCGATGCGAACCAGCGCACCCCTAAAATCAGGACCACCGTCGGCATTAGAGGAACCCGAATCCAGAATCTGTACAGGTCGGCCGTCTGTTGTCCTGAGGTTTTCATGTTGAAAATCTTGCTGTTCCCACGCGGATCGAAGAAGAGATTCGTGAACCAGCAGGACCGAGGACATGCAACCTCCCATCTGACAGATCAATGCGGGAGGTATGTGGAGCGGGCGTTACAGGAGTGGATCAGCCAAAGAATTTGTCACGGGAGCGGTTGATTTCATCGCGGAGTGCAAGCGCTGCACTGCGAGCCGCCTCTGCGAAATCTTCCCCCTTTGATGCATAGATGATGCTCCGGCTGGCGTTGATGACGGCCTTTGCTCCGTTCGCATCGCAGCCGTACTTTACTGCTGCCTTGAGGTCGCCCCCCTGGGCGCCTATGCCCGGAATCAAAAACGGCATGTCGGCGGTCATGGAACGGATCTTCTTGAGTTCAGCTGGGCGGGTCGCCCCAACGACAAGTCCGCAGTTGTGCAGGGAGTTCCATTTCTTGACGCGCTTGATGACCTGCTCATACAAAGGACAACCGTTGATCTTGAGATACTGAAAATCCTTTGCGCCGGGATTTGATGTGACGGCGAGAATGAAAGCTCCCTGGGCACTGTTCTTTATGAACGGACGGACTGAATCCTCACCCATGTAGGGACTGACCGTCGACGCAGTGAATCGATAATCCTCCATCAATGTTCTTGCGTACATTTCGGATGAACTTCCGATATCGCCGCGCTTTGCGTCGCCTATGGTGACAAGCTCCTCCGGAATGGAGGCCAGTGTCTGATGAAGGATGTGCCATGCCCGATCCCCGGCTCCTTCATAAAAGGCCAGATTGATCTTGTAAGCGCAGACAATATCCTTCGTGGCATCGATAAGGCGTCGATTGAATTCCAGCACCGCGTCGACAGAGGAACGGAGATGAAGAGGCAATTTGTCGGGGTCGGTGTCGAGTCCGACACAGAGAAGGCTGTTGTTCTTGTGCTGGGCATTCAGCAAATGCTGATAGAAATCCATGGATGGTGCTCCGGGAGAAAGGCGGGAATTGACTTGAGAAAGATACAAGGTATGGAGGAGAAATCAAAGGAGATGATGGNNAACAATGGACCCTATCGGGAAGGCAATACCATGCACATTGCCCTGGTACTACTCGCCGCGCTCCGCTTCGTTCAGGGGGGCGATTCACTTCAGCCTCATAATGAACCGACAATCAGAGAATTGCTGGGAGAATGGAAAAATCGCGACACCACAACATCACTGGAAGTTGGAGGACGGCTCTCCCGGAGGCTTGTAAGCAGCGATACGCTCTTTTTTACAGTGATGGCAACGGACCGGCAGGAATTTGAATCGTGGGTGAATGCGCTTGATCGGACCACCTTCACCATCCTCAATTATGAAGATGATGTGGATGCTCAGCTTGAAACGAGAAAACTTGAGATCCTCCGAGGGTGGATGTTGGATCACATTCGAAAGTTCAAAAATATTCCGGAGTTTCGGGAAATGGCGACGTTCCTCGAGTCAAAACTCAAAGCGATCACCATCGAGCGCGGGAACTGAAAGCGCAGCTGTTTACGGGTCGAGATAGTCGGAAATTGGCCCAGAGGCACTAGGTTGAGGAGGTGTAGAAATTGTGACGGGACCGCAGGTCTCTTGACACCCAAAGGCAGATTTTGCACATTACCCTCATATGGTCATATATCATACATTCGAAGCGCTTCTTGACCGCAGCAGAATGCCGAACGCCGTGGCGCTGCGTGAAATATGCGCGAAGTACTATGTGTCCCGCTTGAAAGCGTTTGGTTCAGTACTGCATGGCTCTTCGCACCCAGAAAGCGATCTTGACATCATCGTGGAGTTTAAACAAGGTAAGACACCAGGCTTCGCCTTTGCAGAACTTGCGTCAGAATTCTCCGCATTTTATGGCCTTTCCGTCGATTTGCACACTTCAGCCAGTCTGAGCAAGTACTTCAAAGACGACGTCCTGCAGGAGGCGAAAGAAATCTATGTCACCGAAGAGTGACCTCATTTTGCTCAACACAGAAGCGCGGGATAGAAAGAAGACATAGGAGAATGGGGCTTTCATGGTAACAAGGAAGAAGGCACCTTCTCCTCCACATGCTTCGTGTACAGCTCCACCACCCAGTCCGGGATCTCCGTTGCCCGGCCTGTGCTTGTGGAGACCATCGTGTTAAGGACCCATCCCTCCGCGGCGAGTTTCATGCCGTCCTTCCGAAAAATCTGAAATCCCACCCGGACGTCGGTCTTGTCGAAATCCATCATCCATGCCCTGACAACAACTGTGTCCCCCATCTGGAGCGGACGTTTGTAGCCGATCTGAACCGACTTGATGAACCAGGTCCATCCTTGTGTCACGAAATCCTTCATGGACATTCCGTAACATCTGCCCATTTGATCGTAGCGCGCCGCGAGAAAATAATCGAGATACTTCGATGCATGAACATGGTTGTTCATGTCCACGTCGTCAGGGCGGATGGTGAGTTCAGTATTAAATCTGCTGTACGAGGGCATGGGGTGTCCCATTAATCCTTACGTCTGCTTCAGGTAGCCCGCCTTCTCTTTTTCGCTCAGCACCTCATTCATCGAGCCCGTCCGGTAGCCCTGGAGATCCAGTGTAACGTAGATAAACCCAAGAGACTTAAGGTGACTCACCATCCGTTCGCGAAGGTCACGTTCGAGCATCCGGGGCATGTCTTCCTGCGCGATTTCCACGCGGGCGGTCTTCTCGTCGTGGAACCGCACGCGAAACCGACGGAACCCCGCATCCCGCAAAAACGTCTCTGCAGAATCAATGCGCGAAAGATTTTCCCGGCTGATCCCGGTTCCGTAAGGGAACCGTGAGGAAAGGCAGGCAAACGAAGGCTTATCCCATGTCGGCAGGCCCAGCAACCGGGAAAGAGCGCGCACATTGTCTTTCGACATTCCTGCTTCAAGCAAGGGAGATCGCACGTTCTTCTCCGACTTCGCGCGCATGCCGGGTCTGAAATCCCCCTCATCGTCGGTGATTGTGCCATCGGCGATCCAAGCTATGCCTTCAGCGGCAGCGACTTCCTGCAGCTTGCCGAATAATTCTGTCTTGCAGAAGTAACACCGGTCGGGAGGGTTTTCACGGAATTTTAGATCATCGGTCTCTTCGGTGTGGACAATAACGAATCGCGCCCCAAGCTGCCCGGCAAGGCCAAGGGCTTCCTCAAACTCTCTGGTCGGATAGGTTTCCGATTGGCCAATCATCGCCAGAGCATTCCGGCCAAGTTCGTCCACCGCGACTTTCAACAAGAGCGTGCTGTCGACCCCTCCCGAGAACCCAATCGCCACACTCTTCATGTCGCGCAGGATTGTTCGAAGGGCTTCATATTGTTTTTGCAGATCGCCGTCAATAATCTCCATCATCACATTCCTCTATAAACAAAAAACGCCACGCCGTGGCGTGGCGCAAAAAGCGTTGTACGGCAATTACTTTTTTAACACACTTTTAAATTCTTTCATCCCCTTGGCTCCCGGAAAATCCTGTTCAAATGCCGAGCGCTTTTCCGGATCGAGCTGGAATGAGCTCTTCAGCGACTCTGCGGCTTCATAGAGCCGGTTCATCAGAATAAGCGCCTTCGCGCGGTTGTAATAACTCTCGGCTGAATAGGGGTTCGCATCGACCGACCGGTCAAAGGCCTTCAATGCCTGCTTGAGGTATCCCAGTTCGAGGAGGGTCTCGCCGTAGTCGAGCCATGCCTCGAAGTTGTCAGGCTCGAGCTTTGTTACCATCCTATAGCTGAGCAGTGATTCCCTGACCCTTCCCATATTATAGAGAAGATCCGCCTTGGCGTACCAGAGTTCTGGGTATTCCCTGCAGATTCCGAGCGCCCGGTTGTAGTCCGTCAGCGCTTTCCGGGCCTGATCGATGGAGTCGTAGCAGCTGCCTCTTCCGAAATACGATTCGTAATGATTCGGATCAAACGTGAGAGCTTCTGAGAAGCAGCGAATGGCCTCAGCGATGTCACCCATTTCTTCGAAGGCATTGCCGAGGTTGTGCCAGGCGGGGACATCTTTCGGCTCCAGGCGGAGGGTCTCGTGGTAACAGGAAATCGCATCGTGCAGTCTGCCGAGGTTGGCAAGGGCATTTCCCTTGTTGTACCAGGCAGCGGCGAATTCAGGATGGATAGCCAGAGCCAGTTCGTAACTCTCTATGGCTCTGTGAGGCTGCATCATTCGGTTCAGAACGATGCCGCGATTGTACCAGGCGTTGTGATTGAAGGGATCAAGACGCAGGTGCTGTTCGTAACATCGGAATGACTCGCCGGGTTTGTCCAGGTAGTCATGGCAATACCCCAGTTCATTCCAGGCATCCTTGTGGCTTTGGTCAACATCGAGGATGGACTTAAAAAGAGCGATCGCCTCGACGTAGCGCCCTGCCTTCTCCAGCGCTGCGCCCTTGTTGAACTGCGCTTCCATATTTCCCGGGTCGACGGTGAGAGCCTGGTCGAAACATGCAATGGCATCTCCGCTTCTACCCAGATCATCCAGCGTAATCCCTTTGTTGATCAAGAGCTCGGGATCAACGGGATTCTCCTGCAAAGCCCGTTCGAAGCATTCCAAGGCCTCGTCATGCCTGAGCAGGTTGTTCAAAATTATCCCCTTGCGGTGCCAATTCTCGGAGCTGTAGGGGATGAGGGAGAGGATCTGAACGACAAAATGGAGGGCATCTTCGTATTTCTCCTGATCCATATAGTAGGCGACAATCTCTTCCAGCGCCTCTACATTGGTAATATCAGGGGATTTGTCCTTGAGCATCTCCCGGAAACGGCTCAATTCCTCTTCAAAATGTTCGCGCCGACGTTCTTCGTCTTCCGGGTCGTCGTCAAATCCGCCATAGTCCAGAATGCTCATGGAACTCGCCTCTTCACTGTGGAGCAGGTCACTCAGTGAGCCATCTGTTTCAAGTAACAGAAAAAATGGTATGAAGTCTAGATACGGATTTGGGGCTTTGGGGGAGGTTTTGCGGTGGTTTTATCCCCGCAAGTTCGTTGATTTTCAACACATGAGGGCGTATATTATGCATCTCAATTCAAATGATTGCTGAAAGCCTCGAAAACATACGGGAAAGGATTAGGGGCGCCTGCGCCAGGGTGGGGCGCGACTCTTCCGCAGTGACTCTGGTTGCCGTTGCCAAGACTTTTCCAGTAGAACGAGTCTTGGAGGCGGTGCGGGCAGGTGCCGTCGACATCGGCGAGAACTATATGCAGGAGCTTGCGGAAAAGCGGAAGGTGCTCGAAGGCGAATCCGTCCGCTGGCATTTCATTGGCCACCTCCAGAGAAACAAGGTGCGCCAGGTCGTCCCGTGGGTTCATCTGATTCATGCTGTCGACAGCAAAGACCTTGCGCAAGAGATTGATACGCGGGGGCATGCGTCAGGATCCATAGTCGATATTCTTCTTGAGGTAAATACCACGGGGGAGAACTCGAAGTTCGGTGTAGCTCCGGATGCGGTGCTCCCGCTGGTCCAGGGGTTGGCGCAATTCCGGTCGTTGCGCATCGACGGATTGATGACGATCGGGCCGTTCCTTCCCGACCCTGAAGGTTCGCGGCCAATGTTCAGGTTGCTGCGGACACTTCGGGATCAGGCGGCCTCGCTCGGACCGACCAACGCACCGATGTGCCATCTTTCGATGGGGATGACCGGAGATTTTGAGGTGGCTGTGGAGGAAGGCGCCACGCTCGTTCGGATTGGTACAGCGATTTTCGGTTCAAGAAAGAAGAAGGAACAGTAGACCTCATTTCCTGAGGACGATCCCGGAGAAAGCAGGAAACAGCTCCGGCGGCTGGACGAAAGGATTTGCCCATGAAGATGACCCCGCTCGACATCCGAAAACAGGAATTCAAGAAAGTGATGAGAGGATACGATCCTGTGGAGGTGGATACATTCCTGGAGACACTGGCTACTGAAATGGAGGAGCAGCTTCGTCAGCAGAAGGAGCTCCGTGACCGGACGCTGGAACTGGATACGCAGCTCAAGGACTATAAGCAGGTCGAAAGGACTTTGCAGCAGACCTTGCTCCAGGCCCAGGAGGTGACAGGGAAGACCTACGAGTCCGCCCGGCGGGAAGGTGAAGCGATCGTGCGGGAATCTGAATCGCGGGCAGCGACAATCATGGAAAATGCCAACCGCGAAGTGGCGCGGCTGGGAAACGAACTGAGCCAATTGAAGATCCGGCGGGAATCACTCATCGGGCGGCTCCGCATCCTGCTGAGCTCGGAGCTCGACCTGCTCAGGACCATGGACCAGGGCCTGGAAGACGTTCTCACCCCTCCTCCGTCGCTCGGATCAGGAAAACAACAACTTGATGTCGAATCCGTTGTCAATGCGATAAGCCATGACCGACCTGCGCAAACACGTTAACGAAGCCGTCGCGGCACTCCGCAAGAAGACGCCGCTCGAACCCTTGATCGGGATCNNCGCACTTCCCCCTTTCGACGGTCGAGTCGCATCACGGCAAATTGATCTTCGGATCATTGGGTGGAAGAAAGGTCGTCGCAATGCAGGGACGCTTTCATTACTATGAAGGCTATTCCATGCAACAAGTGACGTTCCCGGTCCGCGTCATGAAGTCTCTCGGCGTGCAAACAATGCTCGTGTCAAATGCCGCCGGCGGGATGAATCCGAATTTTTCCCGGGGAACCATCATGATCATTACTGATCAGATCAATCTCCTCGGCAATAACCCGCTGATCGGTCCGAATGATGAGAGCTTCGGCCCGCGATTTCCCGACATGTCGGAGCCGTTCAGCCGCAAACTCATTGCGCTGGCTGAGCAAGTCGCCCTCGGAATGAAGATCAGAACCGAACGCGGCGTTTTCGTTGCAGTCCCCGGTCCGAACCTTGAGACGAGAGCGGAATACCGGTTCCTTCGCCTGTTGGGGGCCGATGCAGTGGGGATGTCGACGGTTCCAGAAGTGATTGTGGCAAACCACATGGGTATGAACGTTCTTGGATTCTCCATCATCACGGATGAGTGTTTCCCCGATGCGCTTCAGCCTGCCAGGATCGAAGAGATCATTGCTGCGGCGAATGCGGCAGAGCCGAAGCTGACGGCGATCATGAAAGGCGTGGTGGAAACGATCGACTTGGAGATGGGGAAAAGTCAATAAATCAGGGAATGTCGTGCCTTCCCGAGGGGATAGGGGGAGTGAGAAGGAATTGCTAAGGTTTATCACGGAAGTGAACACTTGACAAAATTCAAAGAGCTTACGGACAGGCTGTCATATCCCTCCATGGAGAAGGAGATTCTCCGGTTTTGGAAGGAGCGCGAGATTTTCAAGAAGAGCATTACTACGCGCGAAGGGAAAGCCGGGTTCACGTTTTATGAAGGACCTCCCACGGCGAACGGCCGTCCGGGCATCCACCATGTCATGGCCCGAACGCTGAAAGATCTGGTGTGCCGATATAAGACCATGAAGGGATTCCAGGTTCACCGCAAAGCGGGTTGGGATACGCATGGGCTCCCAGTGGAAATCGAAGTCGAAAAACAGCTCGGGTTCAAGCACAAGGATGACATCGTGCGGTACGGCGTGGCAGAGTTCAACACAAAATGCCGGGAGTCGGTCTGGAAGTACAAGGGTGAATGGGAAAAGATGACAGAGGAAATGGGATATTGGGTTGATCTCACTCATCCCTATGTCACCTTTGAAAACGAATACATTGAGTCCATCTGGTGGGCGTTGAAGAAGTTTCATGACAGCGGCATGATGTATAAGGGCTATAAGATCCAGCCGTATTGTCCCCGCTGTGAAACCCCGCTCTCTTCGCATGAAGTATCGCTGGGCTACGAAGACGTGAAGGACCCGAGTGTGTATGTGCGCATGCGACTCAAGAGCGATCCGGAGACGTCATTTCTCGTCTGGACGACCACGCCGTGGACGCTGATCTCCAACGTTGCTCTTGCTGTTGCCCCTGACGTCGACTACGTGAAGGTGTCGCACAAGGGAGAAAAGCTGATCCTCGCGGAAGCACGGCTTTCAGTCCTTGAAGGCGAGTATGAAGTGCTGGAGCATTTCAAAGGGAAGGATCTCGAGGGGTGGGAGTATGAGCGGATCTTCAATTACCATCCGGTTGATCGGAAGGCATTTTACGTGATTACCGCCGGGTTTGTGACTACTGGCGACGGCACTGGGATTGTCCATATGGCGCCTGCCTACGGTGAGGATGATTACCAGGCGGCGCGCAAGTATGATCTCCCCACGATCCATCCGGTGAACAAGAGCGGTGAATTCGGACCGGAAGTGACAGACTTTCAGGGGAAGTTCGTCAAGGATGCAGACCTGGAGATTATCCGCAACCTGAGGGAACGAAAAATTCTCTACAGGAAGGAGACAATCACGCACAGCTACCCTCATTGCTGGCGGTGCAAGACTCCTCTTCTGGATTATGCGAGGGAATCGTGGTACATCCGCACAACGAGTTTCGCCCGGCGGATGATTGCGTTGAACAAGCAGATCAACTGGGTTCCTCCCGAAGTGGGGGAAGGAAGATTCGGCAATTGGCTTGAGGAGAACAAAGACTGGGCTCTCTCTCGCGATCGTTTCTGGGGCACTCCCCTCCCCGTCTGGGTATGTGAACAGTGCGGCGCCCAGCGCTGTGTGGGCAGTATTGCGGAACTGCAGACAGGTCAGAATGTTCCCGATCCTGTCGATCTGCACAAGCCTTTTGTCGATGCGGTGACGTTCGTTTGCCAGTGCGGTGGGA
>PMNP01000331.1:14916-15071 GCA_003161755.1 Ignavibacteriota bacterium
AGATGTCCAAGTCGAAGGGGAATACCGTTAACCCGTTTTCCATTCTCGAACGGTTCGGCGCAGACACCACGCGATGGTACCTGGTAACGACAAGCCCTCCCTGGCGGCCGACATCGTTCGATGAAGAGGGATTGGTTGAAGTCCAAAGGAAATTT
>PMNP01000354.1 GCA_003161755.1 Ignavibacteriota bacterium
GTCGCCTCAGGTGACTCGACGATCCTTCCGATCTCCTTTCCCTCCTTGAAGAAAATGAATGTCGGCACCCGCTCAATCCGGTATTCTCCCGTCGTCCCATCCTTTGAGATCTTCGACCTGTCCACCGCAAACAGTGTGACGCTGTCACGAGGCATCCCGGCCTCGTCAGCAACTTTGAGAAACCGCGGGACCTCGCGTCGGCTGTCGGAACACCATGTCCCCAGGAACACCACGGTTCGTACCCCGCCCACCACGCTCTTCAACATGGCAATAAATGGTTCCTGGATCCTCACCGTATCGTAGACGGTTGAAAACGCCTGATGTTCGGGCGCGTTGAGGACGGAACGATTGATCCAGCCCAGCTCGATGGGTTCTTCTGATATCGTTGGCGCACTTGAGCATCCAGAAAGCATGATCACCGCAAAGAGCAGGCACACCATCCACTTCATGGCATCTCCAATTTGTTTTTCCTGCACAACCTGATATATTATTCACTATGTGAAATTTATCGAATCATCACTCCAAAGACAATGTGAGCTTCGTTATGGTGAAGGCACTTGATCGGCGGTACGACGTGCAGGAGATATCCAGCGTGGATGTTGGCGTTCTCGAAACCCTGCCATACGAATATGCGGGGAAGGACATTGTTGTGGATATCGAAACCGACGAATTCACTGCTGTATGCCCGTATTCCGGATTGCCGGATTTTGCAACGATCAAAATCCATTATACTCCCGGCAAGACCATCGTAGAACTTCGATCGTTGAAGTACTACCTCTTCTCATTTCGGAATGTTGGCATTTACCAGGAACATCTTGTCAATAAGNNTGGATGATGGTTGTTGCCGACTACAAAGTGCGGGGAGGGATCCACACGGTGGCAACGCGGGAGTATGGGGTATATAAGAGGAGGAAGTAAGAAGTAGGCAGTAGGAAGAAGGCAAGAGGTTCCGCAATCGGATAGCGAGCCCCTCTGGAGGAGGTCGAGGGATGATTCATCAATCTCTTAAAACAAAGAGCTTTCTCGTCTTCGTTAGCTTCTTCGTATCCACATGATACCACTTCCATCCTTGCGGCGAACCTGATTCCGGTCGCACCATTGTGCCCGCCGGATCGAACATATACGATGGCCCCCCTTCCTTTCCTGAAGCATTGCACCCTGCCACAAAGATCTGGTTTTCAATCGCGCGGGCTTTCAGCAGCGTGCGCCATGCGTCGTTGCGTTCGCGTGGCCATCGGGCGGGGACCAACAGCAGATCAACACCCTTCCGCGCGAGAATGCGCGGAAGTTCGGGAAACCGAAGGTCATAGCATATAATAACACCCAGCCTCAAAGCATTTCCTTTTACCGTGATCCTGGCAACAGGAGTCCTTGTTCCGGAACGAAAGTACCGTGAGTCGTTGGTCAGTGGAAACATATGGATCTTGTCATACCTGAGAATCTGCCTTCCCTGCCAGTACACCAATGCTGTGTTCGTGTAGTCGTTGTCGCCATGGTCAAGCCGGACGGACCCAGCAGCAATAATCGTTCGGGACTGGCGGGTCATGGATTTCCATCGTTGAAGGAAAGGACTATTCGTTCGGTGGGTTCCCTTGCCGTTGGCAAGCGCCGCATAACCACCGTCGACAAGTTCCGGGAGAAGCACCAGATCGCATCTGGCGGCCAGAGGCGAAGAGAACCATGACATGTCGGTACAGAATCCCAGCGTAACAATGCAATTGTTGTCCACCTTCAATCTCCCACAAACAAAAAACCCCGGCGAGCCGGGGTCAGTCGTACCAAGAACGGTCACACCTTAGTTACATTGTGCGCCTGCAGACCCTTGGGTCCACGCTCGACTTCGAACTGCACCTTATCCCCCTCATTCAATGTTCTGTAGCCATCGCCATTGATGGCTTTGTAGTGCACAAAAACATCTTCCCCGGTCGAACGTTGAATGAAGCCGTATCCCTTTGTTCCGTTAAACCACTTGACGACTCCCTGTTCCATGGGAGATCTCCTTTACCGAATGGTGTTCCGGATGCGCGTACGGCAATGCCGCCCCTCTCAGGGGGCACCGGATTCATTGCGACTTAATAGCCAACCTACTGCGCAAATTCCTCCAGCTGCTGCCGTTGTTGAGATCGCTCCATCTAGCGGGAACAACACTCGTTCAAGCAACGGATCCATTAAGGGCAAAAGAAGCGGTGTACATGGACTGCAAAGGCAAGATACCTTCCACCATCGAAAAATGCAAGCAGAAAGGGGTGACGAACGTCTTTCTAAACGTCCGTCACCCCTTGTAAGACAAATGAACCTCCGGCCTCTCCGGCCATGCGCTCAAAATAGCAGATTTATTGAAGAACAATCAGTACTTCGACATCGAGAATGGCGCTGTAAGAAACTGCGTACCAAACCTGTCGTTCCATTTCATCCAGCAGGACCATTTCCAGGTACTCCTTCTCACTGCGTGAGAGCTTTCCAAACCGACGGCCTGTCTTCATGGCTCCCTCCCTCTGGATAGTGTCTTTCTACATCTCTTACGAACTTCGTGCCAGAAAAGTTGCCCTTTTGACCTGTGTAACGGCCATCGGTTGTGCACATTGTCCCGTTTGTTCCACATGAGTGTGTCAAAAGGTGGTCAACGAGGATCCGAACCACCCCTATTCCAAGCGTCAATCCTCGTGGAGCTGACTGCGTTCCACCATAAGGACGGCTGCATGCGGCACGATGAAGAACTTCTTCTCTTCAAATTCCACCTCGATCGCCTGCTCGCGGAGGAAGATAGCATAGTCTCCCTCCTTTACCTGAAGGGGAATGTATCGGATTGGGTCGCGCGGAGTCGACCAAGGCTCGTCGTCGGTGAAATTCGGGTTGGGGATTGCATAACCCGGACCCACCTTTATGACCTTGCCTGTCGCCACCTTGTCCTTCTCCCGCACCGAGGCGGGTAAATAGAGCCCGGACTTCGTGCGGTCCTGCTCTTCATCAAGCTGCATGAGGATTTTGTCGCCTATGACAATAAGATGCTTAGCGATTTGCATGTGGTATCCCGGAGGTGATTCACTTTCTTCAAGCTACAAAAGGATTCCGTGAAGCTCAATATCGATTCCAGAACCCGAATGTCCATCCCCTCGATTAATACGCTAATTATTCGCTTGAAATAGCCTTCCGTCAACATCTTGCAAGGCCCTGTAATTCAAAGATTCTGGAAAGTTCTCACTACTGGTTGAAATTTTTCCCCCGACTCTGTATATTTGCAGTCGAAGTTTTGCCGCGTCATGGCAGTCTGCCCAACGGGGTCTGTTGCACCGGTTGGCATTGAGTGCAGAAAAAGGAACCGTTACCCGGCACGAGAGCGATCAAGTATCCCATCGTGAACTGATCTCAAAACCATGTCTATCGAAGTCAGAAACCTGACAAAGCGCTACGGAACGCAGGAGGCTATTCGCGGCCTCACGTTTGACGTGCACCGTGGTGAGATTCTCGGATTTCTCGGACCGAACGGCGCCGGGAAAACCACTACCATGAAGATCATCACCTGCTATATGCCCCCATCGGCAGGCAGTGTGAGTGTTGAGGGGCTGGACATTGCCACTCAATCGCTCGAGGTCCGCCGGAAGATTGGCTATCTTCCGGAGATGAACCCGCTCTATCTCGACATGAGCGTAACGGAATACCTGGAGTATTCTGCTTCGCTCCACGGCCTTCGTGGCGAGCCGTCGAGCGTTCGCAGGCGGGAGATGATTCACGTGTGCGGACTCGACACCGTGAAGCAGAAGGATATCGGAGAGCTTTCCAAGGGCTTTCGTCAGAGAGTAGGGCTGGCTCAGGCAATGATTCACGACCCCGAGGTGCTTCTCCTCGATGAGCCCACCAGCGGTCTTGACCCCAATCAGATAGTTGAGATCCGAAATCTGATTCGGGAATTGGGGCGGGCGAAAACCGTTATCCTTTCCACGCACATCCTTTCCGAAGTTCAGGCAACGTGCGATCGGGTGCTGATTATCAACGAGGGAACGCTTGTCGCCGACGGAACGCCGGGACAGCTGCAAAAGCAGTTTCAGGGCGCAGAGCTTGTCGTCGTGGAGTTCCGGGTCGACCCACGTCATCCCATTGACCAGATGGCTGAACGCATCCGGCGTCTGGCCGGTGTTGCAGCGGTGACTCTACAGCTCCACGACCCAGCGAGCGTCCATTTTGAGGTGCAGGCCGCTACTGGAGTCGATGTCAGGGAACCGCTCTTCCGCCTTGCAATCGCCGAGGGATGGACGCTCCTGGAAATGCACCGCCATGCGACAAGCCTCGAAGAAGTGTTCCACAAGCTGACAACGAACTGACCATGAACACCTTAAACAATGTTGGGCCGATTTTCCGACGAGAACTCCGCTCCTCCTTTGATTCTCCCGTAGCATACGTGGTAATCATCGTCTTCCTCGCGATCATCGGATGGTTCTTCACCAGCAACCTCTTCTTTATCAACCTGGCAACTATGCGTGTGGTATTCGATCTTGTCCCCTTGGTGTTTCTCTTCTTTGTGCCAGCCGTGACGATGAGACTGCTCGCTGAAGAAAAGAAGTCGGGAACCCTCGAACTGCTGGCAACTCGCCCGGTGCGCGATGTGGAGATCGTCCTGGGGAAATTCTTCGCAGCCTGGGCGCTGGTTGGTGCGGCATTATTGCCAACGCTTTGCTATCTCTTCACCCTTATGGCATTCGGCAGGCCTGATCTTGGACCCGTCGTAACGGGCTATTTGGGGCTTCTGCTGATGGGAGGCGCGTATTCTGCGATCGGGTTGTTTGCTTCAAGCCTTACTGAAAATCAGATCATTGCCTTCATCCTGGGGTTCCTCATTGTCCTCGCCCTGTTCCTCCTCGACAAGGTGCTGATGTACATCCCCGCTGCGTTTGCGTCAACATTCGAGTACCTGGCGATTGATACGCATTTCTCCAATATTGCCCGGGGTGTCATTGATTCACGCGACGTGATCTACTTTGCCTCGCTCCTCGGCATCTCCCCGCTCCTCACGACCGTCTCACTAGAACGACGAAAATGGTGAGACCTCACATGAAAACACAATCGAAGAAAATTCAAGCGTGGTTTCGTGTCGGACTGGTTGTCCTGATCGTGGTCGTTCTTAATATTATTTCCATCAGGATATTCGGACGGCTTGATGTTACGCGCAACAACGTGTTTTCCCTCTCCGACGCGAGCAAAGTGCTCGTCCGTTCCCTGGACGACCGTGTGACGATCCGTGCATATTTCACCGATGATCTTCCAGCGCCATATAACGCCAACCGCCGCCTCCTGCTCGATGAACTGAACGAATACAAGGCGTACGCCAGGGGAAATATCCAGTTCGAGTTTATCGATCCGACTTCGGAGAAGGTGGAGCGGGAAGNNTGGGAAGCCCAGCAACAGGGCATTTCTCCGGTCCAGGTGCAGGTGATGAATCAGGATAAGCTCGAAGTCAAGAAAGCCTATATGGGGCTTGTCTTCCTCTATGCCGACAAGAAGGAGACTCTCCCCGTTGTTCAGAACACTTCCTCTCTGGAATATGACATTAGCAGCACCATCAAGAAGCTTACCTCGAAGGGGCAGAAACAGGTTGGGTTCCTTACAGGTCATGGCGAGCCTCCACCGAACGAGTTCAGCCATGCACAGGAGTTTCTCCGCCGCCAGTACATGGTGAAACAGGTTGATGTCAGCAAGGGAAAACCGGTTCCCCCTGAGGTAGCCGTATTGATGGTGATCGCCCCAACAAGCCGGATTCCTGAGTCCGATAAGCTCCAGATTGACCAGTTTGTCATGCGCGGAGGGCGCATCGCGTTCCTCCTGAACAAGGTCGATGCATCCCTCCAGGCTCAATATGGCAGGCCAGTGGAAACCGGGTTGGATGACATGCTTGCAGCGTATGGATTGCGGTNNAACACCGACCTCGTTCGCGATGTGCAATGCGCAAACATCTCGATCATGCAGCAGCAGTTTGGCCTCCAGATGCAATCGCAGGTCCCATTTCCCTATCTCCCCCTTGTCAGCAGCTTTGATCGCAATAATGCGATAGTGAAAGATCTTCAGGGGGTTCTCCTCGTCTTCCCGAGTTCGGTTGATACCCTTACGCCTGCGGCGAATGGTCTCTCAGGTGAGATTCTTCTCCGATCCTCAAAGGAAAGCGGAAGATTGACGGGAATGTTCACCTATGATCCTCTCCAGCACTGGACGAAGGATCAGTTCCCGGAGCACGGGATTCCTCTTGCAGCGATTACGGCAGGNNCTTCGTGAAGGACCAGACAACAAGCCGCGACAACATCACGTTCTTCGCCAACATGGTGGATTATCTGGCGGATGACGCCGGACTCATTACCATCCGGTCAAAGGACATCTCCCAGCCGCCGCTGGACCCCGTGTCTGATGGATCCAAGCAGGCAATAAAACTTGCAAACCTCGTCGTGCCGCCTCTGCTTGTGCTGGCCTACGGACTCTTCCGTTGGAGGATTCGTCGCGCGAGGAAATTGGCATCGTGACCAGCGGTACCAGCTACCGTATTCTCATCACCAGAGGGCTCATCGTACCATGTCCCGTTCCACCTGGACACTCATCGTAATACTCGTCTTACTTGCGGGTGTTGCCTTCATAGTTCTCCACCGGCCCGGCGAGCAAAGCACAACGGGAATTGGCGGAGAAAAGCTCGTGCGGTTCGATTCATCCGCCGTCGACCATATGGAAATATTGTCAAAGGAAGGGCACGTCGTCCTTCAAAAGGAGAGCTCCGCGTGGGTAATGGTCGAGCCAATGCTGTCGCCCGCTGATCAGGGTCTTGTGACCAGCGCCTTGAGTAAAGCGGCTTCGATGGAGGTCAAGAGTATTGTTTCCTCCAATCCGGAAAAGCAGGAAATGTTCCAGGTGGATTCTACCGGCGCATTCGTTCGTCTCGCAGGATCGGGACACGAGCTTGCCGCGTTTCACGTGGGCAAGATGAGCCCCTCCTTTATGGAAACATATGTCCGCAACGAAGGATCCAACGACGTTGCTCTCGTTGACGGCGCATTGCGCTACATCTTCGTACATGGGACCGCAGATTGGAGAGACCATACAATTCTTTCAGTGCAAACGGACATTGTTCGAATGATTGGCTTCACCTATGGCGATACCACGTTCACCCTGGCACGATCCGACTCGGCTTGGCAGATCGATGGTCAGGTGGTGCGCACTCCGGTAATTCAGTCGTTTCTCTCGTCGCTTTCAAGATTCACAGCCGACAATTTCATCGATTCCGCCATTACGGAAACGCCCAAAATCAATGCAATCCTCTCCATTGACGGGACAGAGGTTCGATTCTGTGAAGGAGTCACGCCAGGCGCGCTTCGCGTGCAGACGTCTGTATCTCCACAGTGGTTTGTGGTGCAGGAATCGAAAACGAAGGGGTTGTTGAAGAGAAAGAGGGATTTCCTGGAGTAGGAAACGACAACAGCCGCCCGGATTTTTCTTCGAGGCGGCCGTCGGGTAGTTGTCTGATGTGCATGCGGATCCTGTTACCTGCGCGATGCTCCCTGTCGCGCTCCTTCTCTGCTCGGTTGAGGATGTGACTGCGCTCCCCGTTCCTGGCCACCTCGGTCTTGATTTCCTCCACGGTTCCACGCAGGTCGTTGCTCAGGTGACCGACGAATTATCCGTTCGGGCGGATCGACCCGTCCCGGCATTCGTTCAAGTCGGGGGAGCCGATCGATTGGTCCACGATTGATTCGAGCAGCCCTGTCTCCCGCCCCACGGTTCATTGCAGGATTCCCCTCAGGACGCCCGATGCCATCCGCCGTGTTTCGTCGGGATGCCACTTGAGCGTCATAGGCATTTCGTGTCCGGTATTCATTTGCCCTCGCCATATCCCGCCCTTGTTGCTGAGCCACCACATGACGTTGGACATCAGTGTCACGGATATCAAGATTCAACCGGCGCGAACCCTGTTTGACAGACTCGGGCCGCCCCGGCTGCTCATGGTCNNCCGACTCGTTCAACGTAAGAACGTTCGGGTCCTCTGGAGACGATGCGGTTTCCATCGTACATCACACTTCCCGCGCCGCGTGTCCGGCCGATCACTCGAGGTACATCCTGCCCGCGATAAACATGCCTGTGGAAGGAAGGATCGCTGATGTACCGCGAATCGACAAACGTCCAGTAGTTCATTGGTGTCGCCCAATGCCGGGTGTAGTGAATCCCCCAGCTTAGGCTGAACACCGCATAAGGGCTGAGTGGAGCCCACCCAACGCATCCACCGCCATATCTCCATTCAACCCACGCTGGAGCCCAATCATAACCCGGAACCCAAACCCACCCATAGTAGTCATCATTATACCAGCGGCCATAATGATATGCCGCCCATGCCCACGGTTCATCTGAAGCCCAATACCATCCTTCATCTGTCCACACCCATCGCCCTTCATAGTAAGGTCTCCATCCAGAAGCAACTCCTCTTGGTCTCCATGCATAGACACCACCGTCAACGTGCAGCCATTCTCCATGTGCGCCTAGCGAACCATAGAAAGCGCCGAATGAAACATTAACACCGGCACTTGCTGAGGACGTGGACCATCCCACTAGGAGCAGCGATGCAATGGCAACGACAGTTTTCATGGTGGCACCTCACAGAAGTGGATTCGGTTTCCAATGAAGATAAACCAATCTCCGTGCCAGCAGAACACCGCAAAACACACCGGATGCGAGTCACTCTCGCACTAAAACGTCCACTTTTGTAGGCAAATGACTAGAAAATCGAACAACGGGGTTTGTTTCTGTCAAATTACACATCGACGGGAGCTGTTGGAAATTGATCGCCGGAGCTGTTCGCTGCCAATCGCCATCGCCGCATCAGAGGGTAAGCTGAAAACCGATATACCCGGTAACAGATGGATCTCCTGAAATACTGTGCCCCAAAGAGNNATGTGGTGATGTTCGCTAAGATTGACAAAGCCGCCTGCGTTGAAGCTGCTGCCTGACTGAGAATCCTGGCTGTCGGCGCTTTGAAAGAAAAGTTCACCACCCAGCGTCAGGATTTCGGACACATCATATTGACCTTCCCATCCCGCGAAGCCCCAGTTTTCTTGTCCCACACCCGGGTTGTACCAGAACCCTCCGCCAGCGTACGTGGTGAATTTCCCCCAGCTCTTTTGGACCCACGCAGGGAGAAACGCTTGAACCTTTCCCGAGCCAAGCTGATTGTTTTGATTCCCTGTTGGCAATTCGACCAACGGGAACACTCCTATCTGAGGAGTCGAAACTGTTTCATCGACAAATCGAAACTTGACACCGATTTCCGTATCGGAGTAACCATAGTGGGTTCCCTCAATTGAATGGGCATACGCAAATGGAACGACAAGATGCACCTGGAGATTGGGAAGCGCCCCGTAGTTTACTTCGAAGTGCGGGCAGGTGGCGGCAGTCTCCTGGTTCTGGAACTGCTGCATTGAGGCAACATAGAATTCCCAATGCGTAAGTTCCACGGGCTCCGGATCGTCGGTCCTGAAAGGTGGTCCGGCCATGCCGGACGATGTGCAGAAGAATATTATCGCCAAATAGAGACAACAGCGCAATTGCTGAGCCCTCATCATCGGAGAATATGAATCGTCATGGCGCGGGATCCTTCACCCCTGCAGCAAAACAAAAGAGGGCTTTCGAACGTGCCCGCGCAAGCATGCCGATTGACGGCAGAGGGCGGGCATGAACCGAACGTGGTGCCTTCTGTCAGAAATGTGATCCGTTGCGCGGGATGGGTTCCAGCGGCGGATCGTCGGGGAAATGGCAGTACCCTCCACCCGCAGCCGGGGTATACACAAGAATCCAGTGCAACGGGTCGACAGATTGAGAGCACACGAGGCGAATTGCAACTCCATTTACCGGATGGCACAAAGGCACTCCGCTGTTTCCCCCTTCACCATTTGTGCGGATGATTGTGTGCCAGTCGTCCATGGCATCACATGTCCGCGATGATTCGGCTCCTTTGAGTTTCTCAGGAGATATGCTTCTGCGGATCAGTTGATCCTGAGCTTGATAAAACTCAGCGACCATCTGCACCATGGACATTTTTCGGGCAAACACATCTCCATAGGCCGCGCCGATTTGCGACGGNNCCCTTGGACGATCATCAGTCGATACGAGGACATCCTAGAAATGGCGAGCAGGCCAAAATACTGCTCCTGAAATCTGTGCGAGAGTTCCTCTTGATCTTCACAGTCCAGGTCCTTAACACCGTATTTCTTCAAACACCGTAGCATTCGCATTTGGTGAAGTGATTGATTTGTCGCAAGGCAGGAGTGGTCTCCACCCAGATGCGAGATTTGATGTGCTATCATTATGTAAACCTCCACAATTCCGTTGTTCTTGTTGCCGAGGATTTCGGGCTTATACATTTATATCCTCAAAGTCCAAAAAATAGAAGATTTCTTTGGGAAATATTTTGGTGTTTTCCGGCCTTAAATCGTCAAAATTGGAATACTTCCATCCCAGGCATTTCGCACCGTGGGAGCCTGCCCATGACAGAGTCTGGCAATGTGATGCCATCTTGATGGTATTACGGCCTCCCGCTTCTTCTCAGCCTTAAATATTGCCACGACCTTCAGGTCGGTTATATTATCAGGGAGCCATCAGACAATTGGGGTGATGAAGACACCATTGGTACAGACACCATCGTGGAACGACATCGGCGGGGTGGTAATGCGCGGAACCCAAAGCAAAATCTAAAACCGGCAATCCAAAATACTCTCATCCTATCAGCTTCATCATGATGGCCTCCTGCACATGCTTTCTATTCCGCGCTTGCACAAGCGCGATACAGTTCTTTCCATCGAGAACATCACTCGTAATTTCCTCTCCCCGGTTCGCCGGCAGTCGATGCATGACGAGACAATGAGGGTGCGCCTTGTTCAGCAATGCCTGGTTCACCTGAAACGGACGGAAAATCGAAAGTCGCCGTTGTTCGTCAACGGATCCTCGGGATTGCAGCCACACATCCGTATAGATCACATCGGCCTCGCGAACGGNNCACACCTGCATTGATAGCCTGTTCCAGTATTCCCGGGTGCGGCTCGTAACCGTGTGGACACGAAAATACGAGATGAAGGGGAAACTTCTCCGCCAGCTCGAGCCAGGAGTTTGCAACGCTGTTGCCATCACCAATGATGACAATCTTCACTGCCGGTGAGAATCGACCCACCGTTTGGAGCGTATACGCATCGGCAAGAATCTGGCAAGGATGGAGAAGATCCGTCAACGCATTCACGACGGGGATAGTTGCACTCTCCGCAATTTGCACCAGCGTCTGGTGCCTGGTCGTTCGGGCCACAATTATTCGGCAATACTGCGAAAGTGTCACTGCGATATCGTGAACGGATTCACGCGTCACGATACCAATGGCTTGCTGTTGAAGAAACACGGGATGACCGCCTAACGCGGCAATCCCGCCTTCAAACGAAACACGCGTTCTGAGGGATTCACGCTCGAACACCAGGGCAACAGTCGCGCCTTCCAGAGGCCGCTCGGTCACACCAGTCGACGAAAGGCTGCGTGCGAGTTCCAGAATTTCCGCCAGCGCTTCACGGCTCCACAGGGAAAATGATATAAGATCACGTTTCATTCAAATCCGGAGGATTGTGATGATTGATCGTCCGAACAAATTGGGAAAGGAAAGCCCAAAAATCAAGTGGAACTCCCTCTTTGTGCTGCACGTTGATAGTACAGATGCAAGACAAGCGAAGATACCGTCGAGGGGTGTACCATGAATTTCAAATCCTTCATCCAGAGCATTCTTGTTCTTCCGGCTTTGGTCGTGAGCGCCATGACCTCCTGGACGAGCTTGGCGCAATCACCGCCGCTCACGGAGAAGAGTGTTTTGGATTTCACCATGAGGGATGTCGACAGCAAGGAAGCGCCGCTTTCGCAATACCGCGGAAATGTTCTTCTCATTGTTAATGTTGCTTCCCGTTGCGGCTTTACTCCCCAGTACGAGGGGTTGGAGAAAGTGTATCAAAGGTTTCGGAAGCAGGGATTTCTGGTATTGGGCTTCCCTGCGAACAATTTTCTGAGTCAGGAACCAGGCACCAACGAGGAAATCAAGCAATTCTGCCAGTCCACATACAACGTGACGTTTCCCCTGTTCTCCAAGATTTCCGTGCGGGGCGATGACCAGCACCCATTGTACCGCTTTCTCACTTCAAAGGAAACGGTCGGGGAGTTTGCGGGAGCCATCCAATGGAATTTTCAGAAATTCCTTGTGGACNNAAGACCCTGAGCCAAGGAGACGCCGGTGTTCAAGATAATACTCGGAGCAGGTAGAAGGTAGTCTTTAGTTGGTAGAAAAATATTCGAGAACGGCCCCTTCTGTTTTGCTACCTGCTACCCGCTAGTATCTACCTGCACATTGCATTCCATTTGTATCGCGCTCACGCCTCTTTCGCGACTCTTCTCTTTGACATCGCGTGTGTTGCGTAGCCATAGTACATCTCCGCAGCCTCGCTCAATGTTTCCGAGAGCGTTGGGTGTGGATGCACTGATTCCGCCATGTCTCTTGCCGTAGCCCCCATCTCAATTGCCACCACCGCCTCGCTGATAAGCTCGGATGCACCCGCGCCGACAATGCCAACGCCGAGAATCCGCTCCGTTGCAGGTTGGATGATCAACTTTGTCAAACCGTCTGTGCGATCAAAACTCATGGCCCTTCCGGAAGCCATCCATGGAAATTTCACGATCTGCACTTCCATGCTGCGTTCCCGTGCCTCCGCCTCTGTAAGGCCGCACCACGCCAGCTCGGGATTTGTAAATACAACGGCGGGCATGATAATGTCTCTAAACTCGCTGTTCTCTCCGCACATCACTTCGACCGCGATGCGCGCCTCCTTTGAGGCTTTGTGGGCCAGGAGAACTCCTCCGGCCACATCACCGACGGCAAAAACCGATGGCTCATCAGTCTGTTGTCGCTCATTCACCTTGATGAATCCCCGGTCATCGACTAAGACTCGCGTATTCTCCAGGCCGAGATCGCGGCTATTGGGAGTGCGGCCGACTGCAACGAGAACGCGGTCGTACAGTTCCTCTTTTTTCCCGCCATTCCATTCCATCATCACGTTGATCTTCTTTCCGCTTGTTGCCATCTTCAGGACTTTGGCCCCCGTCCTGACCTCCTCAAAATTCTTTGCCGCGTAATTCAGAATCGGCTTGACGAGGTCCGGATCGGCTCCTTGAAGAATTGACGCCTGAGCCTCCACGAGCACGATCTTGCTTCCGAGCGTTTTGTAGACGGTGCCCAATTCCATGCCAATGTATCCCCCGCCCACAATAAGCAGGCGCTCCGGAATATCTTCGATCTCCAGCGCTTCCGTCGACGTCATAATCCGTTTATTCCCCAAGTCGAAGGCGGGTGGCATGGCTGAACGGGAACCGGTGGCAAGCACGGCGTGGGTGAAATGGACATACTGCTGCCCGTCACTTGTCTCGACCCGGAGTGTCGAAGCATCTTCCAAATAGCCGCGGCCATGCAGGATCTCCACGTGTCGCCGCTGCGCCAGCGTGACGATTCCCTGGGCAAGCTTTTCGAGAATTGATTCCTTCCAGGCACGCATCCGGTCCAAATCGATGGTGGGCTTTTCAAAATGGATCCCGCGAAATTCCGACTCTTCCGCCTCGCTGATAAGTCCTGCGGCATGGAGCAGGGCCTTCGATGGGATACAGCCTCTGTTCAGGCAAACTCCGCCGAGACGGGAATCCATCTCCACCATGATGACACTCTTCCCCAATTCCGCAGCATAAAACGCTGCGGCATATCCCCCTGGTCCGGCGCCGAGTACGACGACATCTGTCTTAATCGATTTCACTGTGCTCCTTTCAATGGGTGCCGGGAGTTATGCTCCCAAGTCTATCCTGCTGAATCCTTCGATATTCTTTACGAGGTCCACCATAAACCGCGCGGCATTGGCGCCATCAATCANNGGAGAGGCTCAAGGGAAGAATTGTCCTTCTCACGAATTTGTCTTTCCGGAACACCATCTTCTCCACTCCTCTGGCCACGCCGAGGATGGCCACCTCAGGTTTATTGATGATCGGTGTGAATGTGCCGCTGCCGATGCTCCCCTGGTTGGAAATGGTGAACGAACCTCCCTGCATTTCTTCAAGCCCCACTTTGCGTTCCCGCGTCCTGAGAGCAAGCTCCTGAAGCTCTGTTGCCAATTGTGTCAGCGTCTTATTTTGCACATCACGGATGACCGGCACGATAAGTCCCTGTTCCGTGTCCACGGCAATCCCAAGGTGATAGTATTCTTTGTAGACGATCTCCCCGCTGGCTTCGTTGATGCTTGCATTAAACACAGAGTATTGCTTAAGGGTTTTCACCAGCGCTGTGAGGATGAATGGAGTAATGGTCAGACGCTTCCGCATTTTCATGATTTCCGTCACGTCGGCTTCATCAAACTGTGTCACGTGAGGAATCGCTCTCCAGGCATCACCCATCCTTGTGCTGATGGTGCGGCGGAGCGTGGACATCTTTTCGACACGGATTGGACCCCAGCGCGAGAAGTCAACGGCTTCAACGGGACGAACGGTAGGGAGGAGGTGTAATCCCGTAGTCGCTATTGGGGCTGCGGATCTGCTGGATTGCGCAGCAAGTTGCTGCAACCGTTGGATGTGTCGGCGGAGATCGGCCATGACAATCCGTCCACCCCGTTCGCTTCCTCTTACTGTGCGAAGGTCTATCCCGAGATCGCGCGCAATCTTGCGCAACGCTGGTGAAGCAGCTGGAGGCATTCCGCCCGAAGGAGGAAGAATTGAACCAAACCCCGCTGGTTCGTCAACGGCATTTTCAACGACACTCAACCGATGGAAATCATCCCGTAATTTTCCGTTGGGATCAACATCGAGTCTGTGTTTGGGAGGCTCCGNNAGCTGGCAGATCGCCTGGCCGACCCGAATCAGGTCCCCCTCCTTCACCAGAATCGCAGCAATCGTGCCTGATTCCGGAGAGGGGATCGAAGCCACTGCCTTGTCGCTTTCCAGTTCAAGCAGAGGCTGGTCCTTTTGAACTTGGTCACCTATTTTGACAAAAATGGCAGCGACAGTGCCGGAGTCGGCACCTTCACCCAATCGTGGAAGTCGCACATCCATGCTGAGGCCTCTCCTTCAGGAAACGGAACATTAATGTCAAACAATTTGCGGAAAGGCCTTTTCGGGATCGATACCCAGTTCAGTAATCGCCTTCTCCACGGCCTGCCGCTTTACCTGTCCCTTCTCTGCCAGTGCAAACAGCGTTGCAATCACCACCGACTCGGCATCAACCTCGAAGTACCGGCGAAGTCGATTCCGCGTATCGCTGCGACCAAATCCGTCGGTCCCGAGAGTCATGAGCCCTCCTGGCACCCATGGTGCAATTTGGTCGGGAACCATTTTCATATAGTCCGATACGGCAATAAAGGCTCCCTTCTCCCTGGCGAGGAGGGTTTCAATATAGGAAGTCCGCGGCTGAGACGTCGGGTGCAGCATGTTCCATCGCCTCGCGTTGAGCGCGTCATTGCGCAGGGATTTGTAACTAGTGGCACTCCAGACATCTGCGGAAACGTGGTAGCGTTGTGCAAGGATCTTTTGCGCCGCGAGCGCAGACCTGAGGATCGGTCCACTCCCGAATATGTGAGCCTTGATCATCCCCTCTTCAGGTCCCCGGGCGAACTTGTAAAGTCCTTTGACAATTCCTTCCTCGACGCCTTCGGGCATCGCGGGCATCGAATAGTTCTCGTTGTACAACGTCAAATAATAGAATATCTCTTCTCCTTCAGAATACATTCGTCTCAACCCATCCTGAATGATGACAGCAACCTCGTATGCCCAGGCGGGATCATAGACAAGCAACGTGGGAATTGTGCTTGCGAGAAGGAGGCTGGGCCCGTCTTCGTGTTGCAGTCCTTCACCATTCAGCGTCGTACGTCCTGCCGTCCCACCAAGCAGAAAGCCCTTCGCCCTGATGTCTCCGGCAGCCCAGATCAGATCGCCGATCCGCTGAAAGCCGAACATCGANNTAATACAAAAGTGATTCTCGGTCCACCGGCTCATAGGTTTGGCCCTTGTGGGAATAGATCCCAATCTCCCTGAACAGGGGATCCATGCCAAACGTCCGGGCTTCATCCGGAATGATCGGCACGATCCGCCTGCCGATTGTCTTGTTGCGCAGCAACATGCTGAAGAGCCGGACAAACGCCATGGTCGTTGAAACTTCAAACCGTTCCGATCCCCTCAGGAACTCTGCAAATGCCGGGAGCGGAGGAATGTCAAGACGCTCGCTTGTGGTCACCCGCCGGGGAAGGTACCCGCCAAGGGCTGTACGTCGCGCCTGGAGATATCGGGACTCCGGACTATCGGGGGCCGGTCTGTAGAACGGCGTTTCCGCAACCTCNNGGCGCCCCGCGGTGTTCGACGGCTGCCTTGTAAGCCGCATGCACCTTTTGGGGATCGTGTCCGCCACGGAGCATCTTCCGAATCTGGTCGTCTGTGAGATGACTGACCATTTCCAGGAGTTCAGGGTACTTCCCGAAGAAATGCTTCCTCGTATAGCTCCCCGGAGCAACCGAGTACTTTTGGAAATCACCATCGACAGCTTCTTCCATTCTCTTCAACAAAAGTCCGTGGGTGTCGGCCGCAAACAGCGGATCCCAATCAGATCCCCAAATCACCTTGATGACATTCCACCCGGCTCCCCGGAAGAGCATTTCCAGTTCCTGAATGATCTTGCCGTT
>PMNP01000339.1 GCA_003161755.1 Ignavibacteriota bacterium
ACGCTGAAACGAAGCCGGCGTGCCGATGCGATCCGACCAAGTGATGGGAGCCTCAGTAGTGGCTCGGTCAACCCTGACGAAATCTTCTCTTCTGGTTCTGAGTGTCCTCCTTGCCCTGTGCTGTTCCTCCTGCATGGTAGGCGATTTCATTACCGCGTACTTCAACACCTACTACAACGCCCAAAAGTCGTTTTCGGAAGCCGAAGATGACATTTGGGGCGCCCCCGAAACCCATCTCTCCGGCAGAAACCTGTTATTGACTCTCAATGTGTCGGCGACATCAAAGACCAAGTTGAATGCAGTCATCGACAAGTGCTCCAAACTGTTCCAGTACCATCCGGATTCTAAGTTGCTCGATGACGCGCTGTTGATGGTAGGGAAGTCGTTTTACTACCTCGCCGACTTTGCCGGGGCCGAACGGAAGTTTAGGGAACTTGTGAACACGTTTCCCGAAAGCAATCTCGTCCCTCAAGCGAGAATGTATCTGGCCTATGCGTTGTACCGCCAGAATATGCCCGATGACGCCGACACGCTTGCCGTGGATGTTGAGAAGTCCGCCGTGGCAGCAGGAAATGAGGACGTTGCCGCATACGCTTCAATGCTCCTTGGACAGATCCGGGTCGATCGGAAGGATTATACGGGGGCGCGGGATTTCTATGTGAGGACGGGTGATGAGAGCACTGATGCAGACTTGNNCCTCTGCATTGCTTCTGGCAGCGGACATGGACGTGAATATCGGCGACAGTACCGACGCTCTCGTTGCGTACACAAAAGCCCTTGCCGCA
The DNA here is from genome assembly GCA_003161755.1 of Ignavibacteriota bacterium. The sequence goes on from PMNP01000339.1 coordinate 786, forward strand.
TCCGAAAATTATGTGAGCGAATACAAGTCCAGAATCGGCCACGCTCGCACACTGGGAAAACTCGGCCGTGTGGAAGATGAAATGTCCGAACTGGATCAAATGCGCCGGAACAGGAATTATCGGGAATACTTCGGGGAAATTGATCTTGAGAAGGGGAATGCCTATCGCCTGGAAAACGACGTCGATGACGCCTACCTCCAATACAAATATGTCGATACGGCGTATACTCGTTCGGAACCCGGCGCGAATGCCGACTATCAGCTTGGACAACTGTATGAGCACGAGATGCACAATCTTGACTCGGCCCAGGTGTATTACAGCAGGGGCCGGCAGGCGGGGAATTTGACCCAGTGGAAAATCGGTGAGGTCCTGGTTCAACGGGGAGGGACCATGGACAGGTACCGGTTGTATCGGGCGGCAATGCAGCAGGGTGACAGCGTTCTCAATACGTGGAAGAAGTACTATGGTGACTCTGCAGCCTATGCAACGCAGTCTGTGATGCGAGCTGACTCCGGTATGACGGGGAAAGATTCCGTTGCAGCAAGGAAGGACACGGTTGCACGGCCTGTGCGTCCAATTTTGTCGCAGGACTCGGCAAATGCGCACATTGCGGGGGCGATGAACGAGCTTGCGACGCTGTTCTTTGCAGATCTCGAGGAACGGGATTCCGCTCTCGTGTGGTATGACGCCCTGCTCGGTCGTTATCCGGAATCACGCTATACGCCGAGGGCGTGGTTTACCGAGGCACGGATTTATTCAACGTATGATTCTTCTGAATTCAGACCCCGTGTGGATTCCCTGTATCATTTGCTCATCGATCGGTATCCGCAATCAGACTTTGCTCCAGAGGCAAGGCGTGCTGTTGGTCTCCCGCAGGTTCCCCTGGTCGTTGCCCCATCACGCACGATGTACCGCCAGGGGGAAGAGTTATACCTCGCCGGCCATACACAGGAAGCGATCGATACCCTTCGACAGATCGCCGTGCGGTATCCACAGTCTCCCGAGGCGGCGCGAGCGCAATACACGGTGGGGTACCTGTATGAGAATGCCATGAACCTCCCCGATAGCGCGCTTGTCGTGTATCACCGTTTGACTGCAGCATATCCGGCTTCACCGTATGCGATAACGATCCAGGCCAGATTGGATACAACAACTGTTGCTCAATCTGCTGCGCCCACGTTACCTTTAGGGACCAAGCAAGCCGTGCAGACCCAACCTTCGCAGACCGGTCCGCCGAGCGTCTTTACTGGAAGGCGTGCCAGACAGCAGGGAACAATCGATACTACCCAGGTGGCGTTACCGCCTCCGTCGGTGCCGGATTCTCACTAGTCATCATCGGTCACTCCATGATTCAGGCTCTCTCACCCGTACTCGGTTGCCGGAAGGTGGCCGAGAATATTTTTGTCCTTTCGTGTACATCGCCAGATATTGCACAAGCAGTGCAAGCCGGACAATTTGTGAATATCTGGGTCGAGCAAACCACCGACCCGCTGTTACGGCGGCCATTCAGCGTGTATAACACAGAGGGAGGCACGCTGGAAATTATCTATAATGTGATCGGGAAGGGAACAAGCGCCCTGAGCCGGAAAATGCCGGGAGAAATGATAAACGTTCTTGGACCACTCGGTACCCCTTTTGGTATTGATGACCCTGGATTCTCGACAGGTGTTCTCCTTGCCGGTGGACTTGGCGTTGCACCGATGGTGCTTGCCGCGCGAGCGCTCCGCAAGGCAGGTAAAAATATCATGGCAATACTGGGAGCCCGTAACGGCGGTTCCATCGTTGATGCAAACCTCGAAAATGTCCATCTTGCGACCGATGATGGAAGTCGGGGCTTTCATGGAAATGTCGTCGACCTTGCCCGCAAGCTTCTTGATGGACCACGTTCGTCGGGAGCAAAGGTATTTGCCTGCGGGCCAACACCGATGCTGAGAGCTGTTGCCGCGTTCGTTGCGGAGAAGAACATCCCGTGTGAAGTTTCACTCGAAGGGCCGATGGCCTGCGGATTTGGAATTTGCCAGGGCTGCCCTGTTGAGCTTGTGGACGATTCCAGGAAGTATGCGCTCATGTGTAAGGATGGACCGGTATTTGACGTGCGAAAGATTAAGATATGATCAACGGCGCGTTTACACTTCGGAATGTGCGATTCAATAACCGTGTGCTTGTTGCCTCGGGTACTTACGGCTACGGCGAGGAGTGTGCAGGGTTGGCAAATGTCAACCGCATCGGCGGGATCGTTACGAAGTCGCTTTCGCTGAAGCCGCGTGACGGGAACCCTCCGAGAAGGATTGCCAGCACACCAAGCGGCATGCTCAACTCCATCGGTTTGGCAAACATCGGGGTACACCAGTTCATTGCCGACAAGCTGCCTTTCCTGCGCACCGTTGACACAACAGTGATTGCCAATATTGCCGCAAGTTCGGTGGAGGAGTATTGCGCAGTCTTGACCCTTCTCGAAGAGCAGGAGGGGATTGACGGTTTTGAGATTAATGTCTCGTGTCCGAACGTGAGAGAGGGGGGTCTGAACTTCGGGACAAACTGCGTTTCAGTGGCGGAGATCATGCGTCGGGTACGTCCTCTGACAGCGAAGCCGGTCATCATGAAACTCACGCCGAATGTGACACACATCTCAGAGTTCGCGCGAGCAGTGGAATCAGAAGGAGCGGATGCAGTATCAGTCATCAACACGGTCATCGGCATNNATCGACGGTGACGGGAGGGCTTTCCGGTCCGGCCATCAAGCCCATTGCCCTGGCAAAGGTGTACGAGGTTGCGCGCGCGGTGAAGATTCCCGTGATTGGCATCGGCGGCATCAGTGATGCTACCGACGCGTTGGAATTCCTCATCACGGGTGCGACGGCGGTGCAAATTGGGACGAGGAATTTCATCGACCCGTCAGCGGCAATCACCGTTGCGGAAGGCATTGACGCGTACTGCACAAACAACGGCATACCCGACGTGGGTGAGCTTGTTGGAACGTTGGATGTGGGAACCGGCAGATCGGTACTGGACGGCTGGCTGTAGAGAATTTCTCGACCGCCATCTTCCTGACCGCCA
>PMNP01000412.1 GCA_003161755.1 Ignavibacteriota bacterium
TATCAAAGGTGTGCTGTCCGCTACTCCAGTACATGACCAGCGCGCCGATCATCGATACGACAGACCCTATGAACAGGTACAGAGTCAATTTCATGGCCGCTAATTCGCGGGTCTTGACCCAGCCCCAGATGGAAATCAGCAGGTACATTGGGAAGACGGCGATCTCGTAGAAGAAGAACAGCATGAACAGGTCCAGCGAGACGAACACGCCGAACACGCCCGAAGCCAGGATGAATAGGAAGGCAAAGAATCGACCGGTGTTTGCAGCTATGAGCGTTGCTTTGCGCAGATTTCCCGTGGCGCCCCAGACGATGGCTCGGAACACGCGGCCGCCGTCGAGGGGGTAGCCGGGGATCAGATTGAACAGCACGAGTGCCATGTTGATGTACGCCAGGTACTTCGTTAGACCGAGGAGGGGTTCGACTCCTGCAACAAGTGGCTGCAAGGTATAGAAAAGCCCCGCCAGGACCAGGCTCACAAGTGGGCCCGCGATCGCGATTGAGAATTCGGCGGTCGGACTTGGTGGTTCACTCCCAATCTGAGCGACTCCCCCGAAAAGAAAAAGCGTAATGCTCTTGACCGGAACGNNCAATTCATGCAACAACACGCTCACAAAAAGCATGATGGCCGTCGTTGCACCCACAAACCAATACAATGCCTGCGGCCAGCCCTTGAACTCGGCGGGATAGTAGCTGCCGGCCAGCATCCAAGTAAGCAGCGCAAAGATCACAAACCAGGAGTAGTCCAAACCAATTGGAATTCCAACAATCCTCCCTAACGGGATGTTATGTCGAGTCATGAACGCCTTTTCCATTTGTCTTCTACGTTTTATTGACTAATGACATACGGACTCCTCCCTTGCCTGTTTCCGTGAAGGGCAAGGGAACAACCGAATTGTATTTCGGCTCGCAGAAACGCAACATGTCCGATTGAACATGAGCCGCATCGCCCCAATCATTCCAATAGACTCCTTGCATGCTTACCGCACGAAGCCCGACAGGATTTTTTTCAAGAATGGAACATGAAAAATTTACTGGGGATAACGTTGCGTCNNGATGGATGAGCCGAGAACGCTCCGGATTCCCCAGAATGCCTGATACATTGCCGGGGTGAACATCTTAAATGATGCAAGGACTGTCTTTGCTTTGCAGACAATGATCATTGTGTTCCATAAGCTACCCTCCCTGAAAAGCTGGTTCGCAATAAACGCATTGGGTTTTTCCACGAACCGCGAAACAGGATACGCTCTACNNCAATCCAGCCATATCCAGTTTCTGGCTGTTGCGGAGGAACGCCTAAGAGCACAATAGCCTGCGGATTGTTACCGACAAACTTGGAAGAGAATTCAATATGCTTCATAAAACTTTGCTCGTTCAAGATGAAGTGATCCGACGGGAACAAGCATATTTTCGCTTCAGGATCGCGCTGATACACATGGAGAAGCAGGTAAAGTATCGCAGGACCGGTTTCGAGTATAGCCGGCTGCACGATTACCGTCCCGGACGGACGATCGGAGAGTTGATCATGGACATACCGAGAATGTTGCTTGCTTACGATCGTTAAGAGGCGCTCAGGTTGGATGAGCATCTCTGCACGGTTNNTTTCCTGTAAAGCTGCAATATTGTTTTGGGATATCGGAACCATACTGTGACCGGATGAACGATTTGAGGCGTCTTCCTTCACCCCCAGCCAGAATTATTCCCCACACATTCCCGTGCTGATTGGACATCGCTCTCTCCTTCTCGGTTATGCGGACAAAGTGCGATTGCCGGTTCACCGTGTTCAATATGCGTTCGCAGAAATCACCATTCGCACGACGAGGCAAGCCCCATCCATGCTGAGATTATTCCTGTTTTCGGGCCACAACTCCCTTTCCTTTGCTCGCTTGCTCCTGGCCGATCCCCATGGTCAAGGCAGTCAACCCTGCCATGCCCCCCAGTTGCATGGTCTCCACAACCGTACTGGGAACGATGACAATGTNNCTTTAACCCCTCATAAAGCATATTCATCGCCCTCAAATGAAGAGCCACCGGATTATTGATATACGTCTTAGCCGCTTCTCCAAACTTTTCTGCCACCTGACGCTCCGAATCTCCCAAGATCACCCGCGCCTGGCGTTCTCTCTCCGCCTGGGCCTGCATGGACATGGCATCCTCCAAGGCGGCTGGAATCAGCACATCCTTGACTTCGACGGAAATAACGTTAATGCCCCATGGCTCGGTACGCTCATCGATGATCTTCTGGAGTTCGCTACTGATTTTTTCCCTGCCTTCCAGCATGTCTGAGAGCATGGTCTTGCCAATGACGTCACGGAGCGCCGTTTGGGAGGCCCAACTGATGGCGCTTTGATAGTCGGCGACATCAAGAGCGGCCTTCTTGGGATCCAATACTTTCCAAAAGAGCACTGCATCAACATCTACCGGCACCGTGTCTTTCGTAAGGGTTTTTTCTGCTTTGAAGGAAGCCGTGATTACACGGGTGTCAATCCAGTACATTGTCACGTCGATAATTGGAATTACGAAAAACAATCCCGGCCCATTGAGAGAACGGAACTTGCCTAATCTCAGCACCACAACCTTTTCCCATTGATCCGCAACCTTGATTGCAAGAGAAGCAAAAAAGGCGATGACAAAGGCAAGGACTCCGATCCAAACAGTTTCTGTATTGCCTGTGGCCCTATAGGCCATCAACGCGAATCCACTACCAACGCCAAGGATGACAATGAAAACCAATGCTGCGAAAGAATTGCTTCTTCTTATTGCGAGTACCTCATCGATGTTGTTATCGCTGCCACACGATGTGGCCATCTTCCAGGGGAATTGCAACAGCGTCGTAGTGCGGTATCACTCGCGCCGTGTAGTCGACTAAGGGACGGGTTGAAGACACAGACGTGCTGNNCCTTCACTTCGCCGAAGTGCAGCCCGGCCCATTTCTGTTCGAGACGGTGCTGCCAATCGACTATGTGCTTGCCGGTCACACCCTTATTCCCAGCGCGCAAATTGTAGGCAGACGCAACCGGGAGGTAGTGCGCCTCAGTGTATTCGCGCACCGTGCGGTT
>PMNP01000113.1 GCA_003161755.1 Ignavibacteriota bacterium
CCATAGCGCGCCCACCACGTGTGCGTGCTTACCAATACCGACAGCACGATCGTGAGAGTGAGAAGAATTACAAGGAGACGCGGCATTCCCGGTCTTGCCAGCGAGAAGCCCACAACGATGAGGCCAATGAGGAGAGCCCCGCTGAAGAGCGGACCAAAACCCGATATGCGTACCTCGTGAGNNCATCTGGGCATTTTCCCCCTGAAAGAACGGTTGAGAACCAGGACGGCCGAATATGGCATAGGCAAACCTGATGAAGCGATTTCTCCCCACCATGTTGTGGGGTGTTTCATACATTTCAATCGGGTCAAGACCTCGCTGACTCAGACTTGGGTACGCAGTGCTACCCAGGACTGGGAAGAACGGGTTTCCACGATTTACCGTATTCGTCACGAAAGGATTGAAGCCAAACAGGAGAAGTCCTACCAGAACGGAAGCTCCCTGGAGAACGGCGTAACGGATGACCAGGTCACGCCGAAGGATGAGAAGATAGAGCACCCCCGCTGCGCAAAAGAAACCGAGATACACAACACCCGTGAGCTTCGCATTGATACAGAGGATAGCAGACATGACGCCAACCGCATGCACAAGAGCGCTGGGCCGTTGAATCGACCGGAGCTGTGCTGCAACAAAACATGCCAAGAACGAGACCATCAGGCCGTCGACGAGATATGATGCGAGCTGGCATGTGATAACAGGGTTCAATGACACGAGCATCGCAATGACCGTTGCCTTGCCCCGGCGCATGCCAACGTCAAGGCACGTAGCGAGCACGACAAAGAATGTTGCAGCAAGCGCTATCCACGTCGCGGCTTTGGCCATTTCGATATTATGAGTTGATTCGAAAATGCCGAGGGCGACGTACCAGGGCCCCTTCGCGTAAAAGCGAAGCCACGGTTGCAGATGAGGGACAAACGCATGCAGCGGGTCGAACAAGGGATTCCAACCGTGCGCCATCTGATACACGGCAGTTTGATGATACCAGAGTCCATCCCATGACATATCAAAAAACAACGATGCGAGATAGAGCGCTATTCCTACAACGGCCAACGCAATCGCTGGTGGAACAAATCGCTGCAGTCCACCCAGACCCTCCCTCCCCGACAACCAATAACCGATTGCCAGCGATACAAAGAGCGCAACGGGGGCCGCAAACGGAGACGGCAATTGCCCGACGACGAAGCCGAGCATTATTCCGATGTGAGTCAGGCAGAAGAATGACAAAAGGATTACCGACACAGACCAGCAGAGTGTTGAGAGATTCGACTGTGACACTCGCGCACCGTCGGAGAGGGTTGTGGCCGTGCGCATAANNATAAAGATATTGTCGGGTACCATGCGCCAAAGCTTATCTACTGACGGACCGAACGCGAAGTCGCCAATCTCCTGATCGTTCGATCGGCTTTGAGTCCACACCAGGAAGAGTACCGAGCCGGGCATATATTCCCAACGCAGGACCATATTTCCCCGGATTGACGTGAAGTTGTATTGAGGATTCGAGAACGAAAACGGCAACGCCGGACCGCTTCCGTCGGGATCGACCGTGTACTCTCCATTATTCATCGCTATCGTCGAGCCGTTTCTTCCATAGACCGGGAAATCATAGGTACCCGGACGAGCGAGTTCCTTGAAATCGAGGAAATCACCGGCGGAAATGAGTGGCTGCACGAACAGCTGCAAACTGAGCCGGGGTGTGAATGTCCAGTCAAGCCGGATATTTGCCGAAATTGTTGTCTGGTCCATTTTCCCGAAGACGTNNCATGGTAGTACGGAGAGAGGACAAACGGTTCATTGGTATTGGTGTTACTGTACAGACTGAATTGAAACCCCGGTGGATTGAGCGTCAGCGGCCCCCCCCTGGTCCTTCGAGTATTCACCGTTTCGAAATTCTTCCACCCCCAGATATCGACATAATAATGATTGGGGAATTCACACCAGCTTTCATAATATACCCCTCGCGAGGTGAGAGAGCCGTCGTAGTCAAAACTCTGATATCCTGCCGCAATCGCACCGAGCTGCCGATACCAGGGAGTCACTTCTGTCCATTTGTAACCTCCGCCGGCATGCATATTGACCACGTCTGTGCGTGAGAGAAAGCCCAAATCGTTTTGCTCGAATTTCGGATCAAGGAATCCGAAACTGGAATTAAAGAGTATGTTCCCTTTTTGTTTGTTGACCAGAAAACGACCGGCGAATCCTGTCATCGATGTCGCACAGCTGTCGACACTGTACGATTTCGCGTCGGGACGTTGAAAGTAGTGTTGGGAATTCTCCTGCAAAGCAATCATGCGATCGGTTGTGCCGCGAACCTGCGACATTTCGGTCCACCNNCGGTCCACCCGGAGAGAACCCATGTCTTATCCGAATCGAAGGATGTCCACCCATCTATGCCAATGACGTGTGAACTGTTATTCATATCAGTCCGCAGCCTGTCATCGGCAAAGGATCGAACCGTGCTTGTGGTGAGGAACCCAATTCCCTGGCGCGAATCGTTGAACTCACGCTGGCCCCTGATGACACCGTAATATGTCGCGGGTTCGACTTCGGTGCTGCTCGTTACACCCGAGGTTGACAGGCGCGCATACTCGCGGCCTGTTACCGCTTGTATTGTGCCAACGTTCCACGACCCATCGATCTTCCCTGTGAGTTTTGCCGCTCCAAGAATCCTTGTTCCCGAAGGAACGTCGGAATAATCCGCACTGGGGATGCTTCCCTGTGGGGCCCGACCGATCCGGCGCGTATAGAAGAACGTTGGCACGGGAAAATCGAAATCCCAGAAATTGCTGACGCCACCGTAACCAAAATTGAAAATCGAAGATCCTTCAATGAAGAACGGCCGCTTTTCCTGGAAGTATGTTTCAACGTCGCTCAGATTTACAACCGCAGGATCGACCTCCACCTGACCGAAATCAGGATTGATCGTCCCCGTGAGCGTCATACTGCTGCCGAGTCCAATCTTCATGTCCACGCCGATATCCGGCGTGTATTTGGAGCTATGATGGAATGGATCTCCGGAAGGATAGTGAAGATACTCCGCGCGGGACGTAATATACGGCATGATTTCCACCTGGTGCGATGTCTCGATATTCTCCATCCCTACAAGGTGCACGAATCGTGAGACGTTCCCGCTCCCGTTTTTCGGTGTGAACGTTATGTAATCATCTTCATTCTTCCGTCTGATATGGCGTTCGAAATCTATCCCCCAAATCTGTTGATCACTTTGGTGGTACCGAAGTTGTGAAAAGGGAATCCGCATTTCCAGAGACCACCCCACCGAATCGATCACCGACACACCTTCCCAGACTCCATCCCATGAGTCATCACTCCACATGTCGTTGTAGAGGTTACCGTCCTGACACGTGCCGGCGGCATCGACGCCAAAATAGAAACCCGTCTGGTGATCATTGTACGGGTCAATACCGACGACAAAATCGTCCGACGACTGACCAACATCTTTCCGTCCGAGTCGGGCGACGATCGAATCAGGATGGCTGTCGTAGAGGTGTACGCCGACATAGAGTGCGTTATCGTCATAGAGAACACGTACGCTCGTCGGTTCCGTGGCAGGCGCCCATTCCTTCGGATCACGTTGAACAAAATCTGTTGTCTCCGGGGCATCCTTCCAGCATGCCTCGCTGAGCTTTCCATCAATGACAATCAGCTGGGCTGTTCGAACCGCATGGATATCGGGTGGAGTGACGTGAATCGAATCACCTGTCTGCGCATTAACAACTGTCGTAACAAGAGTCAACAGGAGAACGACTTTCATCTTTGCGCAGTGCATTCCATGCTCCTCCGTTTCTAGTATTAGACGGAAAATCGCATTGTTTGTTCCGACCAGGCGATTCTTTCAATTCGATTTTCCTTCGCGCCGGGGGAGTGATCGCAACGGGGGGATCTCCTATTGCGCCGAGGTGAATTTATAAANNAACTGGGGATCAGCATATCGAGGGTCTCTTTGGTCGGGTCTGCTATGTCTGGGAGATTGGTTTGCCGCCAGAGGTCACGGACGCGTTGTCGGCCTGTGAAGCCGAGCATCCCAAATTGATTGAACTTAATGTGATGATTTATGGAATCACGGTTGAAGAACCCCAACGCTCTGGAACCATCCTCAAGATCTTTCAAATACACATCCACATGGCCTACCGTGCTGACCCGAACGGCCTGCTTGCCCAGTGCATCCTGGTCAAGGGCAAGGACTTCGTCATTCGTCAGCAAACTCAGCGTAAAGGGATCCAATCGTTCCATGTCGCACCCGATCAGGAGGGGGGCCGACAGCAGGCACCACATGCTGATATGCGNNGGATCGTTCCAATGGCCCGGACCCGCAAACTGTGCCCATTGATCTTGATTAAACGCAATCTCCGAAATGCCATGTTTCCATGATTCCGCAGGTCGGTCCCAGGCATCTCCTATGTCGCCTGTGACACGCCAGCAGTTGGCAAGCCGCGCCCATTCTGCCGCCGAATCGAACGGCGCGGCGCAGGAGAGACTAAAGACAATGTCTCTTCCGGTCTTTCGCAGTGCTTCGGCCATCTCCGTGGTATGCGCGACATCATTTGGGGCCCAGTCGTATTTCAAATAATCGANNGACCTTGAAGCCGAGCGCATGGAGCTGATCACAGAGTCCCTTCATGTCTGGAAACCGCTCATTGGGCATGATGGACTGATGCGATCCGCCCCGTTTCCCCTGCCAGGTGTCATCGATATTGACGTAGGTCCAACCGTGATTGATCAAACCGGAATTCGCCATCACCGTGGCTGAGCGCAAGACTTTT
>PMNP01000347.1 GCA_003161755.1 Ignavibacteriota bacterium
AGCAGATGATTCTGATGGGGGTCACCGCCGTTGTTGTCATCATTGCAGGAATTCTCCTGTATGGGAAATACCGGACGGACAACAACAACAACGCCGCATTGAATCTCGGCGATATTTATCCCCTCTATGATGCGGGGGAGTATCAACACGCCATCGATGGCATTCCAGAGCGAAACATCAAGGGATTGAAAGCCATCGTTGAAGAATTTGGCAATTCCGATGCCGGTGAAGTGGCCCGGTTCTATCTGGCGAATGCCTACTATCAACTTGGTCGCTTTGATGATGCCCTCGACCAGTTCAAACGATACAGTCCAGCGTCACAGGTGTTGGAGATCTCCCGGCTGTCAGGCCTGGCAGCATGCTATGAAGCAAAAGGCAATTATAAGGAAGCGGCAAGTGACTATGAGAAAGCCGCCAATAAGGATCTCAAGGCTGTTTCTGCGGCCGAAAACCTGTTCTGCGCGGCCCGGAATTATGCAAAAAGCGGTGATACCACTACCGCGCTTGCCATGTACAAGAAGGTGAAAAGTGAGTATTCAACTTCGTCGTTTGGACGAGAGGCCGACCGCGCAATAGGAGGGCTCACCGCTCTGCAATAGCTCGCGGAATTGTTGAGAGCGCGAGTCACGGGTTCGTCCTTTGATTCAGCCGCGGCCAGACTGTTCACCTTCTTCACTGTGAACAGTCTGGCCGTTGAGTTTCCGATTCTGCCTGCTGCGGAACATCGTGCATTTGACCAATTGACGGGCATTGCGAAACTCGGTTCTTCTTCGTAACGTATGCCAATAGTGGTACTCTCTCAATTCGACTAGCTCCTGGCCAAATCACTTGAGTGTCGGTACCGCTTCGGTCGGCGTCCCTCTGTTACCGATGTCTGAGGTGCGACCAGCATCCAACCCTGAACAGGCGTGATCAAACTTCNNGTGATCAGCAAGAATGTCGAGCTGGAAATCGGAGGGTTGAGCCTCTTCCGCGAGTTACTGGCAATTGGAGCCTATGCCCTGATTTATCTCACGATCTCCTCAACGGTGACTCGTCAGGGCAACACTCCTTTGCGCCGACTTGGCCTGTTTCTCATTGTGGCCTACGGTGTGCTTTTCGTTACGATCGGGTTTTCCCTGAGCGCGGCAGACGGATTCGACAGGAAGAACCTCTCCCTGCTCCCGATGGACTACCCAACATTGTTTTTTGCCTCAGTCAGCAGCCTGATCCTAACGACATTTGCCGTGCTCTCGCTGCGCCTTTTGAGTGACCTCGTTCCATTCCAGGATCGAAAAGGCAACAGACGCAACTATCTTGTTCTTGTGGGGCTGATCCTGGCGTCGGCACTTTCCGTCGCTATGCTCCGGCCTCTGGACTCGAGCATTCTGACCACTGTGTTGATTGTCTTGTCCATTATTGTCATCGTGGTCAACTCGTATCGCTTCCCCTGGATTGTGTACCTGACGAAGCGGGAGAAGATATACACAGTGATCTTCGCATTTTTCCTGTTTCTTGCATTTGTGGGACTGACCATCTTTCTTGCGGCTGATGGGACAATCAAGCAATCGTTGTTATATTATTCGTATCCGGCCAGACAATTCGTCTTCCTTGTGTCACTCTTTGGGTGCATCTATTTTGGAATGGCGTTTGTCAGCACGTTGTTTCATCTGCCGACGGCTGATGCCTTCGACAGGAAACGATCGGAAGTGACGTCGCTTCACAACCTCAGCCGTTTGATCACGCAGGTCTTCGATTTCAACGAGCTGGTCGACACAGTGACGTCGATGACGCTCCAGGTGTGCGAGGCAAAGAGTTGCTGGCTCGAGTTGCTTCCCCCGGATCCAGGGTCGCATGCCTCTGGAAGCATAGTCGCAGACTCCTCGGCGCTTCACGTTGTCGCAATGAAGAATGTAGCGCTGGCAGACATTGATCTTCTGCACCGGGTTCCCGGTCAAAACCTTCGGGATGACATCTTGCGGCTTGGGACGACGATCGTCATTGATGATGTTCTTCGTGATAGCCGTTTCGGTCATTTGAAGAAAGCGAAGAATTCCATTGCCGCCATCGTGGCGACGCCGTTGGTTTCGCACAATGTGGTCATCGGCATCCTGTACGCTACCAAGGAATTCCGGAACGGCTTCGTCAAGGATGACATGGATGCCATCTCTGCCTTTGCTGATCAGGCGACAATCGCAATCGAGAATTCCCGTCTGATCAATCAGTCCATCGAACGGGAGCGATTGTTGCGGGAGATGGCCCTTGCCCAGGAAATGCAGCGCAGACTCCTCCCGCAGGTATTGCCGAGCTCACCCATGCTGGAAGTAGATGCCGTGTCAACGCCAGCGTTCGAAGTGGGGGGGGACTATTATGATTTCGTCCAGCTTGACGACCGTCGGTTGGGAATTGTCGTGGGCGACGTTTCCGGAAAGGGAGTGTCGGCCGCATTCTACATGTCGGAGGTGAAGGGGATCTTTCAGGCATTGAGCCGGCTCTACCCTTCGCCACGGGATTTTCTCATCAGGGCGAACGATGTGCTCATGGGCACCGTCGACCGGCATTCATTCATCAGCCTGGTGTTCGCGGTGATGGATATCCGCACCGGACAAGTGATCCTTTCGCGTGCAGGACACTGCCCGATGTTGCTGGTATCGGCCGATGAAGTGCACTATGTGCGGCCGGGCGGGATGGGGCTGGGATTGAGCAGAGATGCCGTGTTTGCAGAGTCGCTCGAAGAGCAATGTCTCCAGCTGAATACCGGAGATGTATGCGTGTTTTATACCGACGGTATTACAGAGGCGCGATGCCGGTCGGAGGAATTCGGGTATGACCGCCTTCTGGAGGCCGTGCGTCGGGTGCGCCATCTTTCTGCCAGCGGTATCAAGGATCACATTCTCAAAACCGTCCATGATTTTGTTGAACAACAAGCACACGATGATGACATTACCTTGGTGGTTGTGAAATGGAAAGGCACGCCAGCCTGAAATCGTGGATGTGATGCATCTCACTGCTCGCACAATACAATTATTTATGACAAATGACTACGGTTTACTTTATTTCCAGCGGAGGAGTTTTCCATGAGTGACTTCAAAATCGCCCAACGGGAGAAGGATGCGGTAAGTGTCCTGGAACTCAAGGGCTACCTGGACGCGCATACGGCGTCAAAACTGGAGGAGGCCTTAAAGACACTGCTGAGCAATGGCCGATACCATATTGTGGTAAACTGTCGGGAACTCTCGTATATAAGTAGTGCGGGGTTGGGAGTGTTTATGGAGTTCATCGAAGACGTGCGCAAACACGATGGTGACATTAAACTGACGAATATGTCTCCCAAAGTGTACAATGTCTTCGACCTCCTCGGCTTCCCGCTGCTCTATGAGATCTTTAAGGACGAGCAGGAAGCAATCGTGCGGTTCTTCGATCGTAAGAAAATGCCGCCTTCCACAACCCTGTAACTTGGAACGCCAGTCGGTCACTATGGCAACTGCAAGAACCATACATATTGAAAGTCGGACTGAGCGTTTGAGCGCCGTGCGGGAGTTTGTGTCCGGGGCTGCCCGATCGTTCGGCTTCTCGGATGAGGAAGTCGGGAAAATCGCTCTGGCAGTCGATGAGGCGTGTACCAACATCATAAAACATGCCTACAAATTTGATCCGAACAAGGATATCGCCGTCACGGTGAAGGCCGGCAATGGTTCGTTCGAGGTGCGGATTAGCGACAAGGGGGTGATGTTTGACCCTGAGGCAATCCGGCCGCCGGACATGCGCGAGTATCTGAGCCATTACCGCCGGGGAGGACTTGGCATCCACCTGATGCGATCGCTGATGGACGTCGTCGAATATAACAACGCACCCGGAAAGAACAACGAGGTGCGTTTGGTGAAATATCTGCACCGCTGACATGTCCAAAACACCCCCTCAACAACCGGCGCAAGAACGTCTTTCCTACGAAAGCCACTTCGATTTTGCAGCGCTCCTGGAATTCAGCACGGTCATCAACTCCACACTCGATCCGGATATCATCTACAGTCATACCCTCCTCACCATCATGGGAAAGCTCCTCTCCACCAAGGGGATGGTGCTTGTCGCCGTCAACGGACAGGTAAGGGAATTCGAAGTGAAGATGGTGAAGGGGTTCGATTCCGCATCCACTAAGAGCCGTATCACGATCCCGCGTGTCCCACGTTCACTTACGATNNGGTGGAAAAACTCGGACCAGGGCGCCATCCCTGGGCTGCGTATTTCCTCGAACGCGGCGTCAAGATCATCCTGCCGCTGTTTATCGCCGACAAGCCCATCGGCGTGCTCGGGTTCAGTGAACCCTATGCGATCCGAAAACTCCTTGCTCCGGAAAAAACGTATCTGCGCTCCCTGGCAAATATCTCTGCCATGGCCATTGAGAACAGCAGAACGATCAACGAACTCCGCGACGTGAACCGGGAACTTGACCGGAAGATCCAGGAGCTGAATACCCTGTTTGAAATTGGGAAGGAATTCGGCGTATTGCTGGACCCGGAAAAGCTCGTTCGGGTTCTCGTCTTTTCCCTCCTCGGGCAGGTGGGGGTGAACCGATACATCGTTGCGCTGAAGGAAGGGGCCGATATGCGCATTGCCGCCTCCCGAACCGACGGCGGCACGCCTCAGCCGGAACTTCTTTCTTTGCTGGCACGAACGAAGAATGCATGCCTTGTTGAAAATCTCGTTGTGCGCAACGCCGTCGACCCGCGGCGAATTCTGTCGGCACTAGGCATGTGTGTTGTCATCCCGATGCAACTCCAAGACGACATCAAAGGCGTGATTGCGCTGGGAGAGAAACTGAGCAGGGAACAGTACTCGACAACCGATCTTGAATTTCTCACTTCGCTTGCCAACATGGCGGTGATCGCGCTGGAAAATGCCAGGCTGTTCCAGGAAGCTCTCGAGAAGCAGCGGCTCGAACATGAATTGATGATCGCGCGCGACATCCAGAAGGGGTTGCTGCCAAGTGTCCTTCCCCAGGTGACGGGCATCGATATTGCCGCAACAAATATCAGCTCTCTGCAGGTGGGCGGAGACTACTATGATGTTATTCCCATGTCGGATGAACGATTCCTCATCGCCATCGGCGACGTTTCCGGCAAGGGCTCACCGGCGGCCCTGCTCATGGCAAATCTTCAGGCGACGATCCGCGCGCTGGTGCCGCTTGACCTGACGTTGAGCGAACTGACAGGGCGCGTGAATGATCTGATGTGCCAGAACACGGGAGGGAACAAGTTTGTAACGTTCTTCTGGGGAATTCTGGACTCGGTGGCGCGGACTCTTACCTACGTCAATGCCGGCCACAATTACCCGTATCTCTTCCATGCGAACGGCAAAATCACGCGGTTGGATCACGGCGGGATGATCCTCGGCATCATGGAGACCCTTACTCCGTATGAAGAGGGGACCGTACCGCTTCTTCCAGGCGACACACTCGTGTTGTTTACCGATGGTGTCAGTGAAGCAATGAGCCGTGACTCGGAAGAATTCGGCGAGGAGCGACTTGAACAGACATTCCGGGAGAATGGAAATGCTGGCGCGGCGGAGATCATCGAGGCGGTGCACCGCCGGATTCAGGAATTCACCGCCGGAACCTCCCAATCGGATGACATCACCATGATGGTCATCAAAGTCGCCGGGTAGCTTGCCGCATGCTGCGAGATAACGCAGAGGTCTCAAATTGCGCAAGAGCATGTAGCAGGTAGTAAAGAGCAGGTAGAATCCGTTTGAGGTTTCTCCCTGCTACCTGCTACAACCTACCTGCTCTCGGCTCTTCTGCAAACGTATTGCATCTCCTTCGGCTTCTTCCTAAATTCTGTTATTGCATTACCGAATCATACACGTACGTACTCAGAATCATATTCCCATGCGCCCACGTTCCCCCGCCGTCATCCGGATATCCCAGGGTACCCTCGCGAAATATGCCGACGGCTTTGTGCGCAGTCTCAAGCACCATGCCGAGGAAACTCGAGGCACCTATGAGCGTGCCCTCCGTGAATTCACCCGGTGGTGTAAATTCGACAAAAAATGCAGGTTCACAAGGATCGATATCCTCCGCTACCGTACGTATCTGCTCGAGGTGCGCAAGCTCTCGGCGGTGTCGGTCTCGACATACCTTACATCAGTCCGACAATTCTGCGAATACCTTGTTCAACGGAAAATCCTGAAGGAGAACCCGGCGCGCCAGGTGAGCGGGTCCAGCCGCCCTGTCCGCCATTCCCGTGAGCCGCTGTCAACGGCCGAAGTTGGCCTAGTCCTTGATGCTGTTCATCCGATCGATGAAATGGGACTCCGTGATTTTGCCTTCATCAAACTGATGGTCTATTGCGGTCTTTCGGAGATTGAAATCGTCCGAGCGGATGTGTGCGATTTCAGCACTGATGGATCATCGTCTGCTCTCGTTGTCCAGGGGAAAGGACGGCACAAGAAAGACGCCGTCGTGGCGATCCCAAAAGACGTGAAGGATCTTCTCGACCAGTATCTGTCGGTTCGCAAAACGATGCAACACCATGATCCGCTTTTCACCAGCGCTGGAAACCGGACGCGTGGCGGACGAATGACCACGCGGGGAGTGAGAGAAAGGGTGAATCATTTTCTTGAAATTGCCGGCGTGAAGCAGGGCCGAAACAGACTGGTCACGCCCTTTTCCCTGCGGCATACGGCCGCGCTCATGATGGCCCAGGCAGGGGCCACGCCGGACGAAATTCGCGACCGCATGCGTCTCGGAAGTACTCTTACGGCAATGCTCTACATCAACCAGGTACAAACAACGAAGGATGGAGATGGTTCTCATCCTCCGGAAATAACCTCTCTCCCAACCAAGGACACTCGATAATACACCCATGGCGTATCCCTTTTCTTCGATCGAACCGAAATGGCAGAAATTCTGGGATTCCCACGAGACCTTCCGGACTGAACTCTCGGGCAACTCTCCGAAATCATATGTCCTCGATATGTTCCCATACCCAAGCGGCGCAGGGTTGCATGTCGGCCATCCGGAGGGCTACACCGCAACCGACATTCTCTGTCGCTATCTCCGCATGAGAGGGTTTTCCGTGCTCCATCCCATGGGCTGGGATGCGTTCGGTCTNNTGGATCTTCCTGAAGATTTTCAATGCGTGGTTCGACCCTCGCGTTGAGAAAGCCCGTGAGATCCAAACGTTGGAGCGTGAACTCGAACTCAGAGGTTCGGCAGATATACCCGGCGCACCCGCAGTGACGGCCGGCGCATGGGCCTCGATGAACCGGAAAGACAAGCATGATTACCTGGCCGGTTTCCGACTGGCGTATCTCTCTGAAATCCCCGTCAATTGGTGTGAAGCACTCGGAACGGTGCTTGCCAACGAAGAGGTTGCCGAGTGGACGGACAAAGGGTACACGGTGGAACGTCGCCCGATGAAGCAGTGGATGATGAGAATAACGGCCTACGCATCCCGGCTCCTCCAGGATGCTGGTGATTTGGATTGGCCGGCATCAACCATTGAACAACAACGCAACTGGATCGGACGTTCAGAAGGGGCGGAGATCGCCTTCCCCCTGGCTGACCGGCAAGAATCTTTGCGGGTGTTTACCACAAGGCCGGATACCATATTCGGGGCGACCTACATGGTGTTGGCGCCGGAGCATCCTCTTGTCGACATCCTGACGATCGCGTCGCAAAAAATACTGGTTGAGCAATATCGAACCCAGGCACGACTGAAGAGTGACCTCCAGCGCGGAATTGATGCGGAGAAGACCGG
>PMNP01000308.1 GCA_003161755.1 Ignavibacteriota bacterium
GCCAACAAAACGGTGTTGAAGGCTGGTGAGGGGACGCTGAACGTTATTGATGTGATCAGGAACGGCTGGATTCAATTGATCATCAATACCCCACTGGGACAAGTGTCACGTCAGGATGAGCATCTCATCGGGCGGACGGCCTACGAATACAAGATTCCTTTCGTCACCACGCTTTCGGCTGCAGCCTCGGCGTCGAAGAGNNAGGAAGACGGAACAGCCGATCACCATTGAAGATTGCTCCCGCGTCATCGAGTATATAAAGTCGTTCCAGGTGTAAAGGTGAATCTCCAACGCGCCGGGTTGTCATGCGAGATCAGCCGGAAGGGAAAGCGGGGAAGCCGGTTTTCATTCTGGGTATTTCCTGTTTCTATCACGACTCTGCGGCTGCCATACTTTGCGATGGAGTGATCGTCGCCGCAGCCCAGGAGGAACGATTCACCCGCAGGAAGCACGACGCAGGGTTTCCCTCTCATGCAGCCGCGTATTGCCTGAAACAGGCTGGCATCACTGCTTCTGATCTCGCCATTGTTGCCTTCTACGACAAGCCCTTCCTGAAGTTTGAACGTATCTTGGAAACCTCTCTTTCGTACGCTCCTCTCGGTCTCCGTTCGTTTCTCACGTCCATGCCGCTTTGGCTCAAAGAGAAGCTCTGGATCTCATCGTTGATTCGTGATGAACTAACGTACGACGGAGTAATCCTCTTCCCTGAACACCACGAATCACACGCCGCCTCCGCTTTTTTCCCGACACCGTTTGAACGTGCCGCGTTCCTCACCATCGATGGTGTGGGGGAATGGACTACAACGAGCTATGGCCGCGGAGCCGGAAATGAACTCGAGATTCTCGGGGAGATGCGTTTCCCGCATTCACTCGGATTGCTCTACTCTGCCTTTACGTACTATACGGGCTTCAAGGTGAATTCGGCGGAGTACAAGGTCATGGGTCTCGCTCCGTATGGGGAACCGGTGTACGTCAACACCATCTATGAACAGCTGATCGATTTGAAGGAGGATGGGTCGTTCAGGATGAATATGGAGTTTTTCGACTACTGCGCGGGACTGCGCATGACGGGTCGGAAGTTCGCAAAGCTGTTTAGCGGTCCAACTCGAAAGCCGGAATCGCCGCTTACGCAACGGGAGATGGATCTGGCCCGTTCGCTGCAGGATGTCACCGAGGAGATCATGCTTCGCATGGCCCGTCATGTGCATAAGGAAACCGGAGAGACGAATCTCGTCCTTGCCGGAGGTGTTGCGCTAAACTGTGTGGGGAATGGACGTATTCTACGGGAAGGGCCTTTCAAAAACCTTTGGATCCAGCCAGCAGCGGGCGATGCAGGAGGCGCACTTGGTGCAGCAATGTACGCATGGCACGTGTACATGGGGAAGCCGCGGACTGCCGACGGTGCGCATGACATTCAGTGCGGATCATTCCTTGGACCGGAATACTCTGATGAAGAGATCGGACGATTCCTGGTTGACCGAGGCATTCGGGCGAAGAAACTTGATCGCCAAACGCTGTTTGAGACCGTTGCTGATCGTCTGGCGCAGGAGCATGTGGTCGGGTGGTTTCAGGGACGGATGGAATTTGGCCCGCGTGCGCTCGGCAATCGCAGTATTCTTGGCGATGCCCGGTCACAGTCGATGCAGTCGCTCATAAACCAGAAGATCAAGTTCCGGGAGTCGTTCCGTCCGTTCGCTCCCGCGGTGCTGCGCGAACGATCACGCGAATATTTCGAAATCGACGTCGAGAGTCCGTACATGCTGCTCGTTGCCAATGTGCGCAAAGAGCGCCGTCTTGCCCTGACCGCCGACCAGGAGGGACTTCGAGGATTCGATAAACTGATGGTTGCGCGATCAGATATTCCCGCTGTAACGCATGTTGATAATTCTGCCCGACTTCAAACTGTCGATCGAGAGCGGCACCCTCTCCTGCATGGTCTGATTTCTGAATTCGAGGAGAAGACAGGATGTCCTGTCATCATCAATACTTCATTGAACGTGCGTGGCGAACCAATTGTGTGTACGCCCGAAGAGGCCTATCGATGCTTCATGCGGACGGAGATGGACGATCTTGTTCTGGGAAGTTACTTGCTGACAAAGTCTGGACAGCCCCGTGCTTTAGAGAGCACGGAAAATGTGCGACAATGGCATTTGTTCGATGGAATCAAGGCAACGCCGACAAACATCCGTAAATTCGGGCTTTTGTTTGGCGTGATTGGCATTCTTGTGGCAATTGCCCTCTTGATAAAGGGGTCGCCCTTATGGCCATGGGGGATGGCGGTAGGCGCGATGTTTATCGTTGCCGCCTACGTGTGGTCTGCGCTGCTCCGTCCGTTTTATATTGGTTGGATGGTCTTTGCTACGGTTCTTGGATGGGCCAGCACGAGGCTGCTCCTTGGCCTGATCTTTTATGTCGTGATGACACCAATCGGCATCCTTGTCCGGTTGTTTGACAAGGACCATCTGGGTAAACGGCCGGACAGGAGCGCGGCGTCATACTGGATCAAACGCGATCCTGCTCATCATCATGTCCGGCGCTGTGAGCGGATGTTTTAGCATGGGTGATTGCAAAGGGAATTCTCAATGACACGAACCGGAAGAGTACAGGTCCTGCGCGAATTGTGGGAATTCATGAAAGAGCGGAAGAAGTGGTGGCTGGGGCCGATTCTAGTCGTGCTCTTGCTGCTCAGTCTGATCATCGTGCTGACGCAAGGGTCAGCGCTCGCACCGTTTATCTATACGCTATTCTAGAGCGGGTGAAACGGCGAGTAAGAAGTAGGTAGTATGGAGTAGGTAGAAAGCCGGGGCGTTGACACTTTCCGAATCCCGGAGTATATTCCTCCAGGCACTTGTGCAGCAGACATGGCTTCAGGCATGGCCTCTCATTTGACGATATGGCGAAGGAGGGGCTTTTTTGTT
>PMNP01000028.1 GCA_003161755.1 Ignavibacteriota bacterium
CGATTCCGCCCCGCCCATGCGAAACAAGCTGTGCTCAAGCACATCAGAAAACATATACAGAGCCATCAGCGTACCAACAACAAAGAGCAAAACGGTAAGGCGTAAGCGTCTCAATACTACAAAACTTATTCCCAGCAGAAGACCTATGATCGCTCCGCGTGTGGAAAGAAACACCAGCACAAAAACCATAACTATCGACGTCAGGAGCATTGGCAACCGTAGCCGGGAATCCACCAATCCCTCGCTTGCGACCAGTATGAAGAGGACCACACCGATGGCCAGGAAATGCGCGAAGACGTTCGGATGAGTGAAGATGCTCGCTACAAACGCAAAGTTGTACCCGGAAGTATGCCGAACGTAAATGCCATCCTTCAGGAATCCCCAGGATGGGAACACGCCGTAATAAATCATCAATTGCAGAATTCCGACAAGCAAAGGGATTAACGCAGAGCAGGCTATGCAACTGAAAACATATCGTTCATTACCCTTACGCACCATAACCGCGGTAAGGAAAAATGCGGAAGCAACCAGAAGATACTGTAACAGCGCACTCATGCTGTCTGAGATACTGATGGTGTTAACCGACTTCAGTACCATCCATGCCAGGAAGGCTCCCAGCGAATAGAGAGGTCGACCATGAGGCACATGTGACCGATTTCGAACCAATGACAGGACAGTTGCTGCGAGAAGCACAAAAAGAAAACTACGGCCAAGCGCGGAAAAGCTCGTTCCTTCCATCTGGAGCCCTGCCGAGGTTGCGAATGCCGACAAGGGGATGAACACCACCAGGAGAAGTGCGAAGTAGATGCGGGTCGAAAACACTGCAAGGAAGACAATCGTCGACCAGAAAATCAGCGTTGCGAAGTATTGTATGAGCATGTGGTCCGGCGCTTCTCTGCAATCGGGTGCGGGGTGTGTTGACTATCGCTTTGACGCATAGATCACCTGTGAGATAGCCCCCGTGATGATCGCAGCCCCGACAACCACCGTGAACGTATCGCGGAATGATGACCAGCCG
The DNA here is from genome assembly GCA_003161755.1 of Ignavibacteriota bacterium. Next base: position 1,019 of record PMNP01000028.1, read on the forward strand.
GTCCTGTCCACCTGTATGATGTCCCCCGGTTGGAGTTTGAGGGTGTTGGCTGTGAGTTTCGCGACTTCCTCCNNTTTCAACCCTCGTGAGCTTCACATCGTTCAGTGCCCCGTCCTGCGTCGCGCCCCCTGCGAGCGCCATGAGACTGATCAGGTCTATGGTACTGGAAATCTCGTAACGGCCGGGACGCTGTACGAAGCCCATCACGTTCACGATGATCGTCAGCTCATTCGGTTTGGCGAAGTAGTAGTTTGTCGCGGACTGCACGGTTCCCTGGCTGAGTTGGGCAAACCCGGAGTCAGCGACGAAAAGAGAAAGAGAGAGGAGTAGGAAAAGATAGCAGCATCTGTTGGTATTCATTGCTTGTTCTCCATGAATGGAATCCAGGATGATCAGATCACGTTCAATGTGAATTGCGATAGTAGCCCATTGCGTTCCTTCATTCTCCCCCGTCTTTCAGTTCCCCTGCTTTCTGTTTCCCCTTCTCGTTCCCGGCCTCACCGTGGCTGGTATACTGGCCGTACCCGTACCCCTCCGCGCGGCGCGAGAGACCGGAATATCCGCCGTATGCTTTATGCACGTCGAACTTATTAAGGACCACGCCAAGAATCCTGGCGCCAACGCTTTCGAGAGATTCCATCGCATGTTCGATCTCTACCGCTCGCGTGTCGTCGTAGGAAACGACAAGGACCGTACCATCGACTTCTCTGGCGAGAAGGGATGCGTCTGCTGCCGCGAAAACGGGCGGGCTATCGAGAATCACAATATCATAGACCTGCAGCGCCATTTTGAACAAGACCTTCATGTTCTGGGAACCCGGGATCTCGACAGGGTTGGGAGGCAGCGTTCCCGAGCAGATAATGGCGAGGTGCTCCACAATGTTTTTCTGAACCACCTTATCCAAGGTCGCATTACCCATAATGTAGTCGGAGAGGCCGGGAATTCTGCGGATATTGAAAAGAGTATGGATAACGGGTCGGTACATATCGACGTCCACCAGCAGGACCTTCTTGCCGGCCTGTGCAAATACTATTGCAAGGTTGGCAACGGTGGTGGATTTCCCTTCCCCGGGATTGCAGCTGGTCACCATGACGCTCTTGAGAGGCCGGTCAAGCTGAGCAAATTGAACGTTTGTCCGGAGATTCCGATACGACTGCGCCAGAGGTGAGAACGGTTCATGGAAAGAAACCAAGCGACGGTCGAACTTTCCATTGTCGGCAGGTTCGAGTGGCGGNNGGTTATTACGCCCAGGCCCAGGCCGGAGAGGACCCCGAGGATGAGGTTGAACATCACTTTGGGACTCACAGGTTTGCCGGGGACAAGCGCAGGATCCATGATGTCGACGTAACCAAACTCCGACTTCTCCGTGATTGCAGCTTCGTTATATTTCTCCTGGATCAGGAGGTAAAGCTTCTCGTTGCTCAGACGGGAACGCTGGAGCCTGGCAAGGTCCATACTCTTCTGGGGTATCCGGCCGAACTGCTTCTCGTAGTCGGCGATCACGAGGCTGAGCGCCCGCTCGCGGGCGGAGAGTCCTCCCAGTCACATCTGCTGCTCGATGATCTTCTGCTTGGTCTGGGCCAGGAACAGNNGCGACTTCATGAATTCTGACGTACGGCTCTGCAGCTTCTCCTTGAGCGAGATTATCTGTCTGTCGGTTTCGTTCAGCTTATCCAGATAGAGCTTCTGTCCGACCATTTGAGGATTCTGGGCGATGATGACGTCGCGCTGGACCTCGAGCTTCGCGAGCTCCTCCTGAAGGAGGCGGACGTAGCTGTCGTTCGATTCTCCGATGGAGCGTGCAACGGCCGGCTCCTGACGAGCCAATTCTTCCCTGTACGAATTGAGCGTCTTCTCCCGCGAGCTCATATCCACCCGGATCGCGTCACGCATGGCCTCGAGTTGCGATAGCTGGTCAACCACCTTCTTGGTTTCATCGTCAAGCGACACAGTCCCGGAACTGTGCATGTAGGACTTCAGTGCTGTCTCGGTCGTGTCGAGAGCCTCTTTCTTGGCCTCGCCCCGGGTCTGGAGAAATTCTCGGACGGCACGTGAGCGGGTCCGGCTCGCGGAGAAATTTCTCGAGACATACGATTCTGCATACGCGTTGGCGAGAAGCGCCGCTTCGTGCGGGTTTGTGCTGCGCGCGGTGATTCGTATGATATCTGATTCCCGGATTTGTGTGAAGTCGATCACATATTGGAGGCGTTCCATGATCTCCTCCGGGGAGCAGATCATCATGGAATCGCCCCGTCCGCGGTACTCGATAAGCGGTATACCGATCTTGTTATCGGGGGGCAGAGTCTTCTTTTCCAGGAGGTTCTGGGCCACTACCAGGGCCAGCGAGTTGGATTTCAGAATTTCAAGCTCGTTGGTCATCTTGTTGAGCGTCGCCG
>PMNP01000110.1 GCA_003161755.1 Ignavibacteriota bacterium
GTATTATCTTCTGAGCGACGAACACGTTACGGTCGACGGGACGCTGATAGAAGCCTGGGCTGGGCAAAAGAGCTTTTAGAATAAGAAGGGCGGCTCTGATCATGGTTCGGGAGACCCAATCAATCCTATGGTGAACTTCCACGGTGAGAAACGGCGCAACGACACGCACCAATCCACAACGGATCCTGAGGCACGGCTCTATCGCAAGGATTTTGGAAAGGAAGCGAAGCTTTCGTTCATGGAGCACGTTGTGATCGACAGTCGGCACGGCTTGGTGGTCTCGACGGAGCATAACCAGGCCTCGGGACGAGNNCATGTGGCGCAAAACTCGAGCAATCGTTCGAGTGCCATCGATGAACGGACAACGCGTCACCCTGGCTGCACCAATAGTCAGCACAAAGGAAAGATCGTCGAAGAAGTCTTTGGGTGGTTGAAGACCATTGGCTTGATGCGCAAGACGCGTCACAAAGGTATTGCGTGAGGCGGATGGATGTTCACCTTTGCCAACGCCGTCTACAATCTGATCCGCATCCGGAACATTCTCGGAGAAGCGTAGCGATGCCACTTCGCAAAACGGCTCACGGAGAGAACACCCTCCATGTTGGCCACCCAACAACTGCTTAATCTTCCACCAACCCGAAACGGGCGTGTTTTCACACTCATGTCGCTCCCTGAAACGAAAATTTATTCACTAAACACTCGTTTCACAATGGCCTGCTAATCTTCTCGATTATAACGAAGCCGGCAAGCTGAAGTGACTTAAATCACACCCTTGTGACGACGGATTGCAATTCGAACATGCATTTGGTATAATAAAAACAATATCCTTGTTACACAGGATTTTCCCGTTGTGACCACGCCGACACCACATCTCTTTTCCATGAAACAATGAGCCGTGAATCGTTCGCAGCCTTCTTGGTTGAGTCCATGATTGTTGATAGTTCAGGAACAGGGAGCCGACCATTTGATGTTATAGTATTCGGACTTTTCCGGCAATGCGATTTTCTCTGTGTCAACCTGGCTGAAATGAAGTGCATTGGCGAACGAACCTCTGGCGTCCATTGAGAGGTGAGTCAAAAGCTCTCCGCCTTCTGATAAATTCCATGAATGGTGTAAATTGCGGATAAGGGTTCTAGGGGCTGCAACTCCGTCAACAATGGTGACTGATGCCGGAGCGGTGTATGCCCGGGTTAGTGTCCGAGGAGATCTTTGAGAAATAAACAGGGTTGAGCGAATGGTAACCGACATTTTTCCAGTGGAGCTCTCCAATGAAAACACTCTCTTGTATCCTCGTTCTGTTCCTTCTTGAGTCCAACTTGATGGCCCAGTCCCCTTCGGGTGGACTTGTTGCATATTATCAGTTGAATGGCAATGCGGTCGATCTGACCGGAAATGGAAATAACGGGGTAATAACCGGAGGAGTCTCACTTGCCTCGGATCGATTTGGGAATCTCAGCTCTGCATTACGATTTGACGGGACAGGTTACATAACGGTCAATAACTCACCCTCGTTGCAACTTGGCAGGCAGTTTACGATTGCCTGCTGGTTCAATATCATAGAGCAGGCACCTAACACATGGGAAGGCCTGGTCACAAAGACGTATGCAACGACCGGATATGACGCCGGACCAAGGGCTATGGTATCCCGTTCGACCTACGGGATTCTTAATTTCCCGACGATGGCGACGCCCCCGTATGATACTGCAAAGGCTGTCCCATTAGAAATGGCTCACTGGTACCACTATACCCTTACAGGGAATGGTGACAGTGTGAGGGAATACCTGAATGGAGAACTGAAGATGGTATTTCCTCAGGATTACAATTGGACTTTCTCCACAACTTATCCGCTCACGCTTGGGGCGCAAGTCGGAAACTTTGATGGACGCAACCTGAACGGAATACTTGATGAAGTGAGGATATACAATCGTCCACTGTCAAAGTCTGAAGTCTTCACGTTGTACTCAGGAGTTTCACCAATTGGTGTATCCCTTCCGGATACCATAGGAGTGGGTGGAGATACTATTGATATTCCCGTTTCGGTTGGGGACCTCACCGGAGAGAATGTCCTTTCCTACCAGTTCACACTGAAGTTCAATACGCCGGATAGCATTCTGAGCATTGCCGCCGATGCCATAACTGCCGGAACATTGAGCGGCACGGCTGAATGGACAACGATACTTAACACGTCTGTCCCCAATCAGGTTACTGTCGGCGCAATTGGAACAAGCGCCATTCATGGTGCCGGAGTCCTGCTCAAGTTGCGGTTCCATGTTAATGGGGCTGCATATAATGGCCAGGTGGCGAATCTCCAGGTCACTGATTTTACGTTTAATGCTGGATCTCCGTCAAGCTCCGTTGTTGATGGGCGCATCGCAATTAGTGATCTTAATTGCGGTGATGCGGATGAAAACGGCGTCGTCCAGGCATATGATGCGTCGGTTACGCTCCGGGAGGCAGTCGGCCCAATGCCGTCTCCGCCTCCGCCGTTGACTGCACAGGGGAGGGCGAATGCTGATGTTGACAAGAACGGCTCGATCCAAGCATACGATGCTGCGCTCATTTTGAGGCACGTTGTCGGCCTGCCAATGCCTGAAGGAGTCGTCACTTGTTTCAATGACTTCGGAAAACCGGGCGCAATCGAATCGACAATTGGGAATTTGCAGATTGTTAATACGGGCAAATCCCAGGAGGGCGGGGTTTCGGCTCTCGTGCTGAAATTGTCGGGAATAAAGGCGACTGATAATATCTATGCCGTTTCTTTTGACCTGAGCATTGCTCGATCAGGAGATCCATCTCCTGCCCTTCCGACCCTCTTATTGCCGAAAGAATATCTCTTCAACATCAATCAGTTGAATGAACAACGCTTCCGAATTGGCATAATCAACGCCAGGGGGATCAATGCCGATGATATTAAGCTTATGCTTAGCGGCAACCGTAGTGAATCCATCGGTGAGATTCGATGTTCGAACATTCTCTTGAACAGCAGCAAGGTCCCGGATATCCTGATTTCAAATTCTCAGAATTCCCTGGTACCGGCGCGGTATGATTTGATTGGCGCATATCCCAATCCGTTTAACCCTTCATCGGAAATTGTGTTTGAGCTCCGTGAATCCGCGAGAGTAACTCTTGAAATATACAACATCATCGGCATGCGTATTCGAACTCTGGTTCACCAAGATATGGAAGGGGGGAGACATGAGGTCATGTGGGATGGATTGAATGAGGCGGGGCAACATGTCTCATCAGGACAGTATTTCTGCCGCATGAACGCCGGAACGTTTTCGAAAACTATCAGACTCATGCCACTAAAGTGAATGTCGTCGCTCTGGCGGGGGGACAACTATTGAAATTCTCGGCGAGATCAACGATGACTTCCATCATTCGTACTTTGGTTGTCTTCCTGCTGCTCTTTCTTGGCGTGGAGTCATGCTTTGCGCAGGTGGCCGTTCCGGTGTCTTGCTCGGCTGTCGGGCAAGGTGACACAATCCTTGTATCTGTCGGAGTTGACGATGTGACAGGTCAGAACGTGCTCTCATACGAGTTCGTGTTGAAGTATGACGCGGCAGTTCTGCATCCATTAGAAATCATCGATGCGGGGACACTGGGTGAATCCAAGGGATGGTCTGTGCTTTCTCAGCAGGGAGTCTCATCCTTGCGTGTCGGATCCTACGGGGCTGCCCCGCTTATTGGTGCGGGGGTCCTCTTCAGCGTGAAATGTCAAGTCGTGGGCTCAGTTGGAATGGCGACCGATCTCATTCTGGATTCGTTTCTCTTCAACAACGGCTCTCCAGGGTCAAACGTGGTAAACGGCCGCTATCAAGTCCCGGGTCTCCCTCCCCTTTCACCAATCCTGGTGCAGCCATTCGACCTTGCGTCGATCTCGTCATACCAGGTCGAACTCTCGTGGCAGTTTGATGAGGGAGCATCGGGATATCGTATCCAAGTGGCAACCGACTCCTTGTTTCATTCTTTGGTCATCGATGATTCGTCCCTCGTCGGGACAAGTATGTACNNGGGCTTTTCAGTGTATATAACATCCGTTGAATGGTCAGGGGGTTCTCCGAATTCGTTCAAACTTGATCAAAACTATCCTAATCCCTTTAATCCATCGACTACCATCACGTACGCCCTGCCACATCGGGAGGAGGTTTCACTTGCAATATTTGACCTCTTGGGGGAGAAGATTGCAGATTTAGTCCAAGGAACGGTGGAAGCTGGAATTCATGAAGTGCCATTTTATGGATCCTCGCTCGCAAGTGGAATGTACATTTATAGAATGCAAGCAGGATCCTTCGTATCAGAGAAGCAATTGATAATCCTCAAGTAGGTGAACGGAGAACGCACAGTTTGTTGGCAGGCAGTGAAGGGCAAATGGAGTGACAAAGACGTGATAGCTATGGCAAGCGGACACACAAGTTGAATGACTTTGGAGTATCCGGCAATATTTCATAAAGATTGTGAGATTGGATCAATGGACATCCCAGCATCCCATGAATCGGAACAACTCTCGTTTGATCACTTGGTAGGACCTGCCAAAGGGATCAAGAGGATCCTCTACAAGGTGTTTCCTCGGTATTTTTGGCTCTCACTTCCATTTGAACTTAATGCGTTTGGAGTTCGGCTGAAGAAAGGAAGTGTCAGGAGGAGATTCAAAGGGAAGAAGGACCTTAAGGTGAATATCGGAGCGGGTCCCGAAGCTAAAGCGGGCTGGATTAATATGGATTTGTACTCCGGCAAAGGGATTAATTGCGTGTATGATTGTCGAAAAAGTCTGCCGTTCGATGACAATTCAGTGCAATGCATTTTTACCGAACATTTTGTCGAGCACATAGATTATTCAGACGATGTACCTGATTTTCTGCGCGATTGCCATCGCGTCCTCATGGAGAAGGGGGTCATACGCATCATTGTTCCGGATGGCGGAGGTTATCTTCGGGCATATTGTGCGGAGGGGTGGGATGCACTGGGCAAGAAAAGAACCATGACTCAGGAACACGTTGATGTCGGCTTCGGCTGGAAATACAACACGAAAATGGAACTGATCAATTTCATCTTCCGGCAAGGTATCCAACATAAGTTTGCGTATGATTACCCTACCCTCGAATTCGTCCTCAGGAAAGCTGGTTTTGCCCTAGTCAAAGAGCAGACGTTTGGGAAGTCCATGATGGATGGGCTTGCAATTGACTTTCCGGAAAGAGCAAGCGAGAGCGTCTACGCGGAAGCGATGAAGTGACTGGCAGTTCTTGAGGTCATGGTCTCAGGGAGCGTCTTGAGGACCTTTCGCCTTGGAAGAAGTGCCGACAAGGGATTTTCTGACTTCTTATATGATCACTATTCGAGGCAGGGGGAAACGGGAATTGTTCTATAATGATGGGTCAGTAAGCAAATCCGAACTATCTCTCTAATCCCGGAATCCGCCCTGACAGCGATTCATCCGCTTCTGCTCGAAGAACCTTCGCCTACAAGGGGTAGGATGGTGGATGATTATAACCGTGTCCTGGTCTCACCGCTCCTACATCTGAATTCCTCAAGCTCTGAACCTCACTGACGCCGCGCCAAACGGCGTAAACCCGAAGATTTGAACTCCCTCCATAGATACCAATACCATCACATCGTCCTTCTGAAAGCCGCCCGTTGAGATTTTGAAATAAGGACAAGGATCGCATAATTCTGGACTATTTAGAGAGGCGGCCTCGACCAGTCCTTGCGAATTCATTTATGTAATGTTGCGCTGAAAATGGAACCACGATTGAAGAATTGGAGTTGACAACCCGTACTGATTCCCACCGGGAGGCGCCCACAACTCGAAAGTGAACACAACAGATAAAGATCGAAGGGACCCGAACGGTCACGACGTCAGATAGGTCGCACAGTGTCCCTTCTGTCTGTAGTGGCAGCGCGGTGTGCGTCGGCTGCGCATGGCTCATGCGGCGAGCGTAAAGTGATTACGTGCATACACCGCAAAGCCGGTGATAGGGAATCAAAATGTTCCTGACACTAGAAACCTCAACTCAGGCACATATTGCCCGGCCACGAAAGGCGCAATACTGAATGGTGATGCTTGCTTTCCCAATCTTCACCGCGCCGTTGCGACTCAATCAGTCAAGGGTTGTAGTTGGTCATGGTGTTCTGGATAATGTCTCTGACCCTTTCGATGTCCTTCATGGATCGGTTCGCCGGATCCTTCACATTTTCCCAAACGACCACAAATGTCTGGAATGGCGCAACCGCCTGCTTCACGATCATTGCTTCGGAGAGCACGCAGCCGTTGGTGTTGCCCGTTGCATCGGGAAGGCAACTGCCGGTTGTACCGAGTGTCCCGAATCCGATCTTGGACTGCAATATTGTGAATGGGACGGGCGGCACACGACCTACGACGCTTGGAGCGCCCCCTGTCACCGCATTGTGAAGCAGGCCCAACATCGCACTGTTGGCAGTACCAACAGGACCACCTGCCACCAGTTTGTTGTCCGCAAGGAGAACAAGCAGTCTCGCAGCATCGATGCATGTTGTGGCCTGTTTTGACGGGCCATCATTCGTGCTCGGGACTCTCACTTCCTTCCAACCGCTTATCCCGAGATTGAATTCTTCAACAGCTTCGGGATCTCCAGTACCGGGATGCGCCACATCCTTGGCATGCTCACTATTGATGAACGAGAGCGTATTCAGATAATCTCCGGCCAGCCAGATCCCATGCTTTGTCGTCGGATTGAACAATCCGGCCTTTTGGAACAGGCCGTCTATCCAACTGAACCCAAGCGCCTGGATGCAGAATCCGGCGGATGGATTGTGGCTGTCAACAATCATTTTTTGCAGGTGTCCCGCGAAATCGACTGTTGGGTCAATATCTGCCCGGAAATCGAGACTCCATCTGTTAAGATTATCCTGCGTCGGAGTAAAGATGATCTCGTACTGGGGAGCACGCTTGCCGGCTGTTGAGGCGCCATTGATCACATCCGACGCTGGAAGGATCTGGCTGTCGAACGCCTGATGAATGGCCGCAAAGACCTTTGTCGAATCGCCGATCTGGGTAGGATCCCACGTGGCAGCCAGCGTGTTGACAGCACTATAGAGCTGGTACGCCGCATACATCGCGGCAATTTTGAGCATGCTGCCCGAATACAGCATGTCGTAGAATCCTGAATTGGAACCGATCACGGGTCGCGTCTGATTCAAGTTCAGCGGAACAAGAATGATAGCCAAATTGTCCACATTTGGCAGAGAGGCATAGTCGGAATTGGCTTTGACCGTGTTGATGGCGGAAGTGAATGCGTCTTTAAGCTTTTGATCGAATGCCGTTAACGGGTCAGCGATGGGTGTCGCCGGGAATGGGGATATCGCAGTCGTTGTGCCGCCGCTCCCCGTGCTGCCTCCACCTCCGTTTCCTGCACCCCCTCCGTTATCCAGGCTTGCCAATGAGACCGTGGTTGTTCCAAGGGCATCCTCATGTTCGACCGTCCNNCGTCGCTGCCGCGCCCTGCGAGGTGTCTGGCGTGGGTATTGGCGTATGAAGATTTTGGAGGATCTGCGAGGCGTGTTGCTGTGCATCCTGCGGCGTAACCAAGTTTTTGTCGAGCGCGCGTTGGACGGACGAGAGCTTCTGGTCCGCCGTCTGCGTTGCATGCGCCTTGTCTGCCAATTCCGCCAATTTGAGAGAAGCGGCTTGGCTGCCGAAGCTTGTAGCCATGTTGGCAGCAGTTTGGAACGCCGATACAGCGTTGGCCTGAGTCCCGGCAAGACCCGCCATGTCGCGGAATGCATTGGGCGTCGTCACTGCGGAGAGCGCTCTCGCGCAGGCCGCCCAGGTCGATGCCGGCACGCGCACCGGGGCATTGGCCGGCGTTCCGATCTCGGTGAAT
>PMNP01000394.1:0-12372 GCA_003161755.1 Ignavibacteriota bacterium
CGCTTGAGCGGCCTTTTTTCGACTTACGGCCATTTTCTTGAGTTGCTATTGGTTCCTTGTCGCACCTGCAACAGGGATAATCAACGTCTGCCCTGCATAAATCTTGTTTCGCGCAATTTGATTCCGTGCCTTGATACGCGCAGGCTCAGTGCCATACTGTCGTGCAATATTCCACAATGTCTCACCCTTCTTCACCACGTATCGAATAACGCCGTCAGGAACGTCATTCCCCGATGCTGAGGAAGCGACATGTACTGGCTTGGCCGGAACCGNNGCAACCGAGGCCATGTTCTCTTCCGCGCGAATCGTGAGTCTCTGTCCTCTGACGATCTTTGATCTCTTTAGGCCGTTCCATTCCTTCAACTGCTCGACCGTCACACCATTCGCACGGGCTATTGTCGCAAGAGTTTCACCTCGGTGCACAACGTGGACCGGACCGCTGGCAGACGATCCCATGGCAGCTCCGGCTTTGCCCTTCACCGCTTCGGGTGTTGCTGTCGCCATATCCTCAGACGAGGCATCATTCACCCGAGCATGCTTGCCCGGATAGACCACAACAGTCTTACCGGCGATCAGGTGCCGGCCATACGGGATATTGTTCCAATTCCGAATATCGGCTTGCCGCACGCCAAACTGTTCGGCCAAACCGCCAATGGTATCACCTTTCCGCACTTTATATCTGACCTTCGACCCCTTCGCCGGAACAGCGTAATCCTGTTCTCCACGGGCCTTTCCCATTGCAATCGCCCGCTCAAACCGAGAATGCACCCTTGATGAATCTTTGCCAAACATTCCCGACCCGGCACGTTCGAGCGGACTCTCGGCATCCGCAAGTTCTTCCACGTGTTGCGCCCCTTTTGCGATGGGAATCATCAGGTATTTCCCGACGGGCAACCTTCTTCGGGATAGGATCTGTCTATTCACATCACGGATAAAGGAGGCGGAAATACTGTACCGTTTCGCGATGGTCGCGAGTGTCTCTCCTCGGCGAATCCGATGCACTATCCAATCTTGCTTCTGGTCATCAGAAATTTCCGCATACTTCTTCTGAAACTCTTCAACGTGACCGTTCGGTACACGCAAACGATAGCCGGAATGCCGTGGCGGAGTGCAAAACTGCACAAGTTCGGGATTGAGATCCCTCAGAGTCTCGACATCCGTCGACGCACACTTCGCCAGGACTTCCAGGTCGACACAATCCTTGACCATGGCATAGTCGTACGTGAGAGGCGGGGCAGGTGCAATTCCCTGAAACCCGTAGTCGGCGGGATGCATCGTGATCAAGGAGACGGCAATGTACTGCGGGACGTAGTTGCGTGTTTCTCTCGGAAGATATCTGCGGAGCTTCCAAAAATCCGTTTGTCCTCCCGATCTCCTGATGGCACGGTAAATCCTCCCTGCACCTGCGTTGTATGAGGCCAGCACCAGGTACCAATCATTAAATTCACTGTAGAGGTCCCGAAGATGGCATGCGGCGGCCCGAGTCGACTTTTCAAAATCACGACGCTCATCAAACCAAAAGTCCCCGGAGAGTCCATACAATCGGCCGGTTCCTTTCACAAACTGCCACATACCCACGGCCTTGGCCCAGGAATGCGCGACTGGATTGAGTCCGCTCTCCATCATGGCGAGATACACGAGATCTTCCGGGACTCTTTCTTCCCGCAAGATTCTCCTCATCATGGGAAAATATTTGCCGGAAGCTGTGAGCCATCGTTCCATGTATATCCGCCCTCGTCCCTGAAAGAACGAGATATTTCGTTCCACCAGGTNNAAGTCCTGACAATCTGTGTTGTGACTGCGGCTCCGGCTGAATCGACTTGTTCGATATCCTGACTCAGTTTCTCCCGGAGAGCAAATATGGAGGCCTGGGGACCGAGAGTGTCGATTCGTGCAATATACTGTTCGTAGTCTTCAATGACCGCTTTGCTCAAGTCGTTGAAATCCCTATTGTCCTCGATGTCGGGGACATAGCTCAACTCATTGAGGATCCCAATGGCCTCTTCAAACTGCAGGGCGCTCCGGGCTGAATCGCCTCGTTCCTGCGCATTCATTGCGGAAATATAGAACTGACGCGCGCTTTCAAGCATGGANNAGGCTCAGGGTCCTGCGCACTATCCTCCGCTGCTGAAGCAAAGGTGGAATCTGCGCCATCAAACTGCTGCATCGGCACAGGGACAATTTGCTGAGTTGCAACCGCCATCTGCATAGAAGAATCGGCGGCGTGCTGTGAACTACATCCCGCCGCAAAAATCATAGCCAAAAAAGCACCTGCCCACACTGTTCTCTGTATGAACGTCAACACGAAGAACCTCCGATGGCCTTTGAGAACTGCTGTCTGTGAGTTGCACCCCTCCAATGGCCGCACAGGTACCGAGGTGCAAGAAGTGTACATTTATTGAGAGAACTGTTGANNTTATCGCGTTTCTTTAAAAGAGTATACGCAACTCGTTAATAAGGCACAAGTGAGAGGATGAGATTTTCCCATCTCACCCCTAGGACATCATCCAGCTTAAGAATCTTCTGTAAACCCTATAATCACCCCAACAAGCATGCCGGAACGAAATCTTATAGAATTCTTTGGAGAAATACTGAATCCGGCAGGTTATCGCCAGTTGATCTGCGTCACCAGTGGGACAAGAGGTGAAAAAGACCGGTAAATTCAGCCTATCTTCCCTTTCAAATTCCCATTTTCGAAAAATACCTCGTGCAAGATGTTGGCCGTACGGTCAACGTCGGTTCCGTCCACCACAAAAGTCACGTTAATCTCCGAAGCACCGAGGGATATCATGCTGACAGGAATCTTATTGTCTTCTAGCGCACTGAAAAGCAAAGAGAGAACTCCATTACTCCGGCGGAGATTTTCACCCACGACGCAGAATATGGCTTTGCCTCGTTCTATGTCGACGTCCGCTACCTGCTTAAGCTCATTGATAATATCATCCAGGTGTTCTTCTGAATCCAGCGTCAGCGAGATGCTCACTTCTGATGTGGCAATCACATCAACACTTCGTTCATACCGCGCGAAGATTTCAAACACGCGCGCAAGAAAACCGTGCATCATAAGCATGCGCGTTGACGTGATCGTGACAAGGATGATACCGCGCTTATTTGCAATCGATTTGATCGCTCTCGTATCCAGCCGACTCGGAGTTGCAACGATGACCGTACCCTGGACCTGCGGCCTCTTAGAATTGAGAATACGGACGGGGATATTCTTCTGAACGGCGGGAATGATCGTCGAAGGGTGAAGAACCTTCGCGCCAAAGTACGCTAACTCGGCCGCCTCACGAAATGTCATCTCCGGAATCAATTGCGCAGTCGGGATCCTGGAAGGATCAGAGGTCATCATCCCGTCCACATCGGTCCAGATCTGAATCTCTTCCGCATCGATCGCGGCGCCGAAAATGGCTGCCGAATAGTCGGATCCCCCGCGCCCAATGGTGGTGGGAATCCCCTTGCGTGTTGCACCAAGGAACCCCTGCGTCACGACTACCTGCCCGGCAAGTATTGGCTCGGCGATGAGGCGCCGCGCGCGCGGAGTGATTTCGTCGAAGAGAGGGATCGCCCGGGTGAAATCGTCGCTCGTGATGATGACTTCGCCCGCGTCCACCAGGACCGCCCGCATCCCCCGGGCAATCAGGACTTGCGTCAGGATGGCGGTGGACAATCGTTCCCCGAACGAGGCGAATGTATCCAGCGATCTGTTTGTCAGCTCACCCAGAATCGCTATACTGCGCGATAATTCCCTCAACTGGTCCATCATCATGCCAATGCGCCCGTGGAGGTCGTCGCGCTGCGCGCCTTTGAACATATCGTCGATGATCTTCAAATGCCGGCTTCGCAACGTCTCAACGGCGCTCAGACTCTTTTCCACGTCCGTGAGCGCTGTCCGTGCCATGCTGAGAAGGACATTCGTGACGCCCGAGCAGGCAGAGGAAACCACCACGGGTCTGCGTTCGATGCGCTGGTGGACAATTTCTGCTACGTTTTGCATGGCCCTGGCATCCTCCACCGAGGTGCCGCCAAATTTCNNTTCTGTGTCGAGATTTCTCTACACTCCACCATTTCATTGTAAAGAGGACCATTCATGGCGCCATCATCACCCATCCCAGGCCGGGAACTCGAACAATTCGTCACCATCGTGAGGAGGTTGCGGCGCGAATGCCCGTGGGACCGGAAACAAACACACAGGTCTCTCCGGGCGGGTCTGCTCGAAGAAACTTACGAGGTCATTGACGCCATCACCAGAAACAAGCCGCAGGAGCTCCGAGAAGAACTAGGCGACGTGCTTCTGCATGTCATCCTCCACGCAACGATAGCCGAACAAGCGGGAGCGTTCACATTGAGAGATGTCGTCGACGGGGCGTCGGACAAGCTGATTCGCAGACATCCTCATGTATTCGGGGAGGGCACTTCGCGGCGTGCCGACGAGGTGAAACAGCAATGGGAGACGATCAAATTGTCTGAAGGGCGCAAATCACTTCTTGAAGGGATTCCACGGTCGCTCCCTGCCCTCGCACGCGCTCAACGCACGCAAGGCAGGGCTGCTTCGGTGGGATTCGACTGGAAACGACGCAAGGAGGTATGGAAAAAAGTATTGGAAGAAGCTCGAGAATTCAACGAAACCCTCGGCAAGTCAAACGCACGACACCGCGAGGAGGAGTATGGCGATCTCCTTTTTGCCCTGGTAAATCTTGCCAGGTTTGTCCGGATCGATGCAGAGCACGCACTTGCCAAGGCCACCGACAAGTTCACCAGCCGTTTTCAAGAAATCGAACGAAGATTGCTAACTCAGGGAAAGGATGTCCGCTCCACGTCATTCGAAGAATTGGACGCCCTCTGGGATGCAATCAAGCGGAGTCGCAAAAGAACACCATCCCGGAAAACGAAGATTGGACGAAACTCCAAGCANNTGAACGAAACTCCAAGCATCGGCGCACTTCGTAGTCAATCCTCCTTGCCTTCGACTCTGCGTTTCCCACCATCCCGACTGTGGTACCGGTCATAGGCGTCGATGATGTCTTTGACGAGTCTGTGGCGTATCACATCATTCCGATCAAAATACACAAACGCAATCCCCTCCACCCCCTTAAGAACTTCCTGGATCTGCACGAGGCCTGACTTCTGGGAGCTGGGAAGGTCGATTTGCGTGACATCACCAGTGACGATGGCGCGGGAGTTCGGCCCCAATCGCGTCAAGAACATTTTCATTTGCATCGCCGATGCATTCTGGGCTTCATCCAGGATGACATAGGCGTTGTTGAGCGTGCGTCCGCGCATATACGCAAGGGGAGCAATTTCGATCACTCCTCGTTCCATGTACGTTTTCAGTTTTTCCACCGGGATCATGTCGTCGAGCGCATCGAAGAGCGGGCGAAGATACGGGTCGATTTTTTCCTTCAGATCGCCGGGAAGAAACCCAAGGCTCTCCCCTGCTTCCACAGCGGGCCGCGTCAGTACAACTTTTGTAATCTCGCTATTCTTCAAAGCAGCCACAGCCAACGCCACCGCAAGGTACGTCTTTCCTGTTCCTGCTGGACCGATGGCAAAGACAATGTCATTCTTGCGAATCTGTCTGACGTAATCTCTCTGCCCGGGTGTTTTGGTCCGGATAATCTGGTTCTTCGTATAGAGCACCAGCGAGTCCGCATCGCTTTCCGCGGGAACGAGCGAATTGGGGGGCGCAGGCTCAAGATTGGCGGTGGTGAGATCAATCACCGTTTCCACATCGTTTGTGGTCAGGTTGCCATTCCGGTTGAGCATATACATAAGCTCACGGAAAATCTTTTCAATTTGATCCACTTCCTGGGGATCGCCGCGGAGGGTAATGGTATCGCCGCGGACGAACACGCCTGCGTCAAATCGCCGCTCAAGAATCTGCAGGTTTGCATCGTGAAGTCCCAGCAGTTGCACCGGGTCCACCCCCTCCATTTTGATCTTTTTTTCTGTCACGTGGTTCTCACTCGTCGTTCTCAGTTGCCAGCTCTAGTTTATCTGTTCTCTGTTCTCTGTTCTCTGTTTTTCTGTTCTCTGTTCTCTGTTTTTCNNCCTGCATGTCAGCAGGAAAGGGGGGGCTTTGAATTTTCTCCCTGATGTGTTCAGGTGAGGATCATACTCCACGTTACTTTGTTGCAGCGGGAGCCATATTTGCAGCCTTGGATTTGCGCGCATAGTACCTGCGTGCAGCCGTCTTCTCTTCCGCCGTCAGTTCCTTCTCTTTTGCGATCTTTAGTTTCTGACCCTGGTGGATGACATCAGGATCCTTGATCTGGTCGCGGTTTCCCTGCCAGATTTTGGGCCACATCCATGCGTTGTCGTAGATGTCCTTTTTCTTCGCAATGTTCCAGAGGCAATCGCGATCACGCTGCCATGGCCNNCTTTACCTGACCGGCAAGTGTTGTCTGCAGCGCCTTCACCTTATCGTTCAGCGCTGTCAGGCGATCGTAGAATTCAGGGATCAGGGACAATTTGCTGTCCCAGAGGCCCTTCACTTTTGCGGCAAGAGCATCAACGTCGGCTGCCCGCGCCATCAAATCGGCATCGGAGAGAGCTGCGAGCTCATTGGCCGTGGCTTCCGCCTTTTCGATTTCACCGCGATACGCTGCGGCTTCCTGTGTGTTGGAACCAACAAGTGCATAAAGTGCATCCAAGCACTTGGCATAATCGTCATCCAGTTTGGCGGACTGTTGTGTCAGGGCATTAACCTGATCACTTGACGCCTCNNGTTGCGCTGTATAGTTGGTAATATCTTGCTGCCACTGGTCCTTGCTGTACTTCTCTTGTGCTACTCCCACTCCCACGACCAGCAATGCGGCAAGAACGATGCTGAAAAGCTTCATCACGTTCATTGTCGGAACTCCTTAATTGGTTGTCATTCTCGGTAGAAGCAACAGGGACTTACTTCGCCAGCCGCTGCTTGACAACCTGCTGGTCGTCATTGCACTTCTTGAGCTTCGCATTCTTTTCTGCAATCTCGCGGTCGAGTGTAGCCTTCTGCTGATCTCGTGCTGCCAGGTCCTTCTGCAGGGTGGCGACCTCTTCTTTAAGGTCATTTAGCTGTTTCATCTGCGCCTCGTCCGGGCTGGACGAGCATCCCACCAGCATCAAAGACCCTGAAAGAAGGAAAGTCACGCATGCCCCGGTGACGATCCTGTTCAGTGTTCGCATTGTGTTCCTCCTAAGGTGTAACGAGTGGGTTAAGTACTGAATTGGCTTTATCTTGGCAAAAAATAGGCAAATTTCTTAAGGATGTCAACCCAAAAAATGGTAAAATCGCGATATTTCCTTGCTCGGCCGTTTCAAGATCACCATAACGAGTCCAGTTCTAACATGTTATATTATATATGCTTACAGCAGCGGTTTCTCTCGCAAGTCATAAACAGATCTTCTACGGTCAGATCTTTTTATCCGCAAAAAATTTCCGTGCACATTCAAGGACATAATCGCAGAAGACGTTTCACCATTCGCGCCTATGAGCACACTTGGTATTCGTTCCATCCGTTGCCGCAAACAACACACGGACGAGCTTCGAGGTTCACACCAATCCCCGTTCAGCGAGGCTGACATAGGAAGTTCCAGCAACGATGATATGGTCATGAAGGGGAATCCCGACCACTTTTCCTGTTTCCACCAGTTGTCTCGTGATTTCGATATCCTCCGCACTCGGTTCAGGGTTGCCGCTCGGATGATTGTGAACAACGATTATCGACGCTGCAAGCCTCTCAATCGCAGTCTTGAACACCTCTCGTGGATGCACTNNCTCTGCGCGTAATGTGTTCCTGGCATCAAGAACAAGAACCATGAAGATTTCGTTGCATCGATCGCGAAGAGCCGGGATCATTCGGTGTGCTACATCCTCAGGTCCGGCGATGATCGTAACGCCATCATCCGTTGATGCTTCCAATCGCCGTCCGAGCTCAAACGCAGCAACAATCTGCAGAGCCTTGGCTTTTCCAATGCTCCGGATTTTCATCAATTCCGTCGGCGACAATCTTGCAATCTCTCGCAGCGATCGCCGTTCATTCATCAGATTCTTGGCAATATCAAGTGCGTTGCGGCCCCGTTCTCCGGTTCCCAAGAGAATTGCAAGCAGTTCTGCTTCAGACAATGCTTGCGGCCCGAGCTTCTGAAGTCGCTCACGCGGCCGTTCGCCCTCCGGCCATGACTTGATGCCTGCACTTTTACCCGCCATATCGTTCATCACTGCAACCTCCATCGGATTTAGAGGCAAGGACGGCGCAGGCGGGTACGCCGATCATTCTTCGGCTTCGTGGGACGGTGTTAGTCTTCTCCCCTGGTCTCTCCGACGCGAATGATTCCATCGGGAGTATACTCCAGTACATTCATCCAGGAATTCACGCGTCCCCCGGAAAAGGTAATCTGGCCTTTTACTCCCTGATAGTGATGCGCCGTCGAGAGAGCACGTAGTACAGCCTCACGCGTTGTCGCTCCCTGAAGGATGAGCGAAAACATCATTGATGCGGCATCATAACCGTAGAACGCATTCTTCCCCGGATGTTTTTTAAACCGCGCAGAATATGCAGAGAGAAAATCACGGTAGCCGGTCGACGAAGTATCAACATACGAGTCGGATTCGAACTGCACGCCGGTGCAATACCGCCGACTGGTTTCCAAATCGGAGATGCTGTTCCATTCACCCGACCCGAGGATATGGCATTTCAAATTATAGTAGACGATCTGCGACGAGACAACGCCGATTTCCTCCGGCGATGAGATCGGGCAATACATTGCCTGAATGCCCGTGACCGGTTGCTGAAGGCTGTCCAGCTTGGATTCGTCAAACCAAAGGTTCAGCCCCGCCGAGTCGATGATTGAAGCTCCTCGAGGGCCGAGAAGCCACCGGGCAGGCACCGTCGCCCCTTTCGCCAGGAGAGAGTCAATACGAGATGGGGGGATTCCCAACCGGGCAAAATTGACCGCATCCATACGTGACATCTTACCACCGAACGTAACCATGGGCTCGCCCGTATGGCGAAGGCTTGCGCGACGGACATTCATCAGCTGGGCACGAAGGTCTGTTGTCCCTTTCTGATACCATTCCACGCACGCGACCTCAGCACCCAATGCGCGCGCCTCTTTTACGAATGCGTCTGCAAGATATTTTGCATACGTGTCTGAAGGCGCCACAATTCCCACCACATGACAACCGAGTTGAAGCACAGCATACCGGGCCATCCCCTTGCCGCGTTGTTCATAATCCGGATTGGCCTGGAAGATGCACGTACCCATGGCGGCGATGCCGTTCTGGTTCGCCGTCGGCGTCACCAGAGGAATCCCGTACGCCACAGCAACTCTTGCCGCCGCCGTGGTCGTGGTGGAGAACACCGGACCAAGCAACCCGATGATCGCATGGTCGCCTGCGAGTTCGCGTACCACCGATGTGGCCGTCTGCGTTTCCCGTTCCGTATCCCTGATCTCCAGGGTGATTTTCACCGGCGACGTCGTCCGGGTGATGCGATCATAGGCCGTCAGGATCCCTTCATCGACGTCATTCCCAATCTCCTTTATCGCCGACGGAGGACTTGAGCGCATCAGGGGAAGCACCACACCCACTTTCACGCTGATCGCGCCGTGCACTTCGGCCCGGAGGTTTTCCAGGACGTCCGCCGGAAATTCATCACGATATCGGACAGTCAGTGTATCGACTGCAACGCTCGTTGCAACGACGTTTCCCCTTCCCATTTCGGCGATTGCCGCGATCAGCCAGAGGTGCGCCCGCTCTCCCCTGCGATCGCTTTGTGCTATGGCGTCGTACAGCACAGGAAGTGTTGTGTGATGTTCGAGGACAGAATCAAGCACGACAAGGATTTCCCCCTTCAAACGCGCCGGTGCCACATCCGGCAGCACACGCCAAGCGCGGAAGAGCGTTTCCCGTGCCTCGTCGAACCGCTCGATATGCACATAGATCTCACCAAGGACCAACTGTGCATCCGGAGCGTAACGGGAGAGAGGAAACCGGGTGAGAAGCGCACGCGCTTCCTTCGAGGCATCGTAACTCTCATTCAGGGCCAAAAGGGCTTTGGCCCGCATGATCATTGCAGCGGTAATTCGATGCGATTCCGGATACTGTGNNCTTCTCCTCAAACTTCTGGAGGGCTTGGGTGAAGGCAGTCTCCGCCTTTTCCTCGAACGCAATGCGCTGTGCCGATGCGCCCGTGCTGAGGCACACCAACATCATGATACAGGTTGGCATTTTGAAATAGTTCACGGCATCTCAGCTGTCTGTTTCTTGGAAGAGAGAGGATTAAATACCCCGAACAAAATCCCTGGTGCCGTAATGATTCGCAATAACGCCGATGACCAGAGAGAGAACCACCACGATCCCCACCGGGAGGAGGACAAGGTACGCCGATCCTGTCGATGTGCTGGTGCATTCTTCAAAATAACGTTGCACAGGACCAGCAAGGACAATCGTGACGATTGCAAGATACGCCATACTCATCAGAAAAGTCAATGTTGCCCCGTGAGACGAAGCCACTCTGACCGGACTCTTCTCACGGAACAGCGCAAATCTCGCCCCGGTCGAAAGATGCAGACCGGCAAACGCAAATGCCTCCGCGCTCATTGCCAATGTCGCTGCGATGATCAAAGGAATCGGCTGATGAGCCAGTCCAACCGACACGGCGGCAAGAATCTGAGAAGTGAGCAGCAGAAGAAGAAACGCGCCCAGAAATTTCTCATGATAGAGTGTTCGCAAATCCACAGGAGCCGACCGCACACACCAGAACGATTCTCCTTCACNNGCATTGACGACAACAGGAACCCGTCGAACAGAAGGAGGCTGAGAAACGACACCGTCCGCATGAACGGGTGATCGGTCGCAGTATCAAGTGTTGAAAGAGAAAACAGAAATGCTCCCAGAAGCAGGAACATGAGGAGAAGATGAACCCACTGGCCCGGATCTCGGATGAACATCCAGAAATCCCTCTTCACAATTACATCCATCTGCCCGTTGTGCAGCAACGGTCGTCCGAACCCCATCTTTGACGAATCCAACAGCACGTGCCCCTTCCCCCTGACGGTCTGCACTTCAGTGGCTTCAAGCCAGCTTCGGTAGTACACGAACCTTCCCATCAGCCAGACCACCAATGAAACACCCGTGAGCGCCACGAGGAGGCGCCCAAGATAGCCCATCGCGGCAGCCGTATTTCCCACGACGCTCCAATATAGGTACTCGGCCACCCAGTGGTTCGGCAGGTACCGCACGAGCACCGGATCGTATTCCCCAAAATGCCGGTCGATGAAGGGAAAATGCTTCATGACCTCGGAGACCAAGAGCGTCGGGTCGGTGAGTTTGAAATAGATGAACACCGTTACGAGATATGCAGCAATGCTGATTGCCAGAAGTCGCCGAACACCAAAGCGCGAAGCCAATGCTACAAGGGCCACCAGGGACACTACTGCAAGCATCCCCGAAAGAAGCAGGAAAGGCAGGTGCACGAAGATGATGGTGATGGGATAGAAATACCACGGGAATGAAAACACCGACGCGTATCCGAAGAAGAGCGACAGACCGACCAACATGAGGATAAGCGAGCTCGTAAAAAAAATGTCCAGGAACTTTGCCACAAATATATCTTGGGGTTTGACAGGCAGAGCCATAAGAAACGACACTTCATCCGATCGGTAGAGCGTTGCATAACAGACGACCACATTGCCAAGGTTGACCGTAAGGAACAGGACATACAGCACCATCGACAGAAACCGATGGAGGAGGAAGAGACCGATGTGGGCGTCACGGAGGAGATAGAGTGTTGCAGATCGGGCCACAAAAAATACCGTCAACGCAAATCCCGAAAATACCACAAACGATGCCGCCTCCGCCGGCAGATCCTTGATCTGAAAATGCCGGATTCTGTTCAATGCGCTGTTCAGTCGCGCGCCGATAAGGATGGCAAGGGAATGCATGGGCTAGTGTCTCGACACGCAAGTAACTTGAATATTCTTCCGGGCCCCTTGTGCGATTTCAGACCGCAGAGAGTGATTTTCCCCGACGAACTTAGTCAAGGTTTTTTTCTGGGACTCGACACTAGCGGGTCACGTTGAGAAAGAGGGACTCCAGCGGTCCGCCAAATCCCTGTGCGGTTCGTTTCTGTTCATGAATGATCCTTCCCTGATGGATAATGGCAATGCGATCACACAACTCCTCCACGATATCCAGAAGATGGGTGGACATGAAGATCGTCACACCGGACTCGCTCTTTTTTTTCAACATGTCCTTCACCAGCCGGGCGCTGCGAGGATCAAGTCCCACCAGAGGTTCATCAATCACCAGAACCCTGGGATGGTGGAGAAACGCGCTCGCGAGAACCACCCTCTGACGCATCCCCTGGGAGTATTCATCCGCAC
>PMNP01000394.1:12445-21363 GCA_003161755.1 Ignavibacteriota bacterium
GTTGGGCCCGAGGAAACCGAAGAACTCCCCTTGACTCACTGAGAGAGAAATATTGTCCACGGCGGGTACGCCGGCAAACATTTTCACAACATGGGAAAGTTCGATCATGATCGACGCCGGCGANNTAGCATCTACCCAGCGTCCGATGCATTGCGTAAGAAACACCGTCTCCGCCATCATGCGGTCATGCGCGTCGGGTTCCATGATCTCAACAACAAGCCCGTATGAACGGAGGAGTTTCACCGCCGCGTTCCAGGTCTCAGGTTTTCCACGGACGGGACAAAGGACGATGCGATGCCCTTCCAGCGAGTTCTCCACACTATCCGGTCCAAACAAGGGATGTGTCCCCAGGATTTCCGCTGTCAGGGGGAGAAGCCGTTTCATCCATTGGACGGGTTGTGTCTTGACTGCACACACGTCGATAATGAGACTGCCTGGAGCCACAAGCGTGCGGATTTCCCGCAGTACACCCTTTAACAGTGAAACCGGAACCGCAAGAATGACGACTTCCTGGCGGGCTGCGACTTCCAGAGACACCGGAAAGATCCGATCGCCTGATTGTGGAGCAATCCCGNNAAGACGTCCGCCTCACGCGCGATCCATGATGCGGCAAGTCGCCCAAACCGCCCATATCCAATCATGCCCACGGTCATTTGTGCACATTCCCGGATGTACGAAGATGGGACTTCTGCGTGCTCTTGGCAAGCTTGAAAATCGCCTTGAGGAGATCACGGACAAAAGGTTCGTCAAGGTCCAGTTGCTGCGCCACCGCCAGTTGTTTCCGGAGGATCTCCTGCTCGCGTTTTTTGTCCCCTATTTTTTTCCCCCGCCTTTTCTTCGCCTCACCGATTTGTTTCACCATCGCCTGACGTTCTGCCAGCAAGAGAAGAATATTATGGTCGATCGTGTCTATGGTATCGCGGAGCGCCCGCAAGGCGGACGTCTTCCTGAGGAGTTGCTGTCGCGTCAGATGGTCAAACAACGTAAGGGCGACCATCGCCTCCGCCACGGGGACGATTCTCGGACAAAGACATGGATCGTGGCGGCCCTGAACGGAGATTGTTGCAGGCATTCCATCCACCGTAACCGTCTGCTGCTCCTTGCGAATGGAGGATGTGGGTTTGACCGCGATCCGGACAACGATGTCCTCGCCATTCGAAATGCCGCCGGCTATTCCTCCGGCATTATTGGTCCGTGTCCGTATCCGTCCGTCCTCGTCGGTGAACATCGGATCATTGTTCTGGCTGCCGGTCAGTTGCGCGGAGGCAAAGCCGTTCCCCACTTCAAACCCTCGCACAGCCCCGATGGACATGAGGGCTTTCGCCAGATCCGCCTCAAGTTTGTCGAACACCGGCTCGCCAAGCCCNNATCCTCCGAGAGAATCTCCTTCCGAACGTATGTCCATGATACGTTTTTCCATCAGGCGCGCTGCTTCAGGGTCGGGACAACGGAGAGGATTCTTCTCAATACTGGAGAAGTCAATACTCTGAGCTGCAATCCCTCCCACCTCTTTTGTATACCCAATGATTCGGACTCCCCGCTCGGCGAGGAGCTGTTTCGCAACCGATCCTGCCGCGACTCGCGCAGCCGTTTCACGCCCCGACGAACGTCCCCCGCCACGGTAATCGCTGATTCCGTATTTTGCCAGGTATGTGTACCCGGCATGCCCCGGACGGAACACATCCTTAATCTTTTCATACGCGGCGGGACGCTGATGGGTGTTCCAGATAATCATGCAAAGCGGCGTTCCGGTCGTCTTGCCATCGAAGATGGCGCTGAGAACCTCCACCTGGTCCGCCTCGGCGCGGGGTGTCGTGATAACGCTTTGTCCGGGCCGACGACGGTTCAGGTCGGATTGAATCGCATTGATGTCGATGGGAATCCCCGGTCGAACCCCATCGAGGACAACGCCGATGGCCCGGCCATGGCTCTCGCCGAATGTCACAATCCTGAACTGACTGCCAAACGAGCTTCCCGCCATTTGCTTTCTTCTCACTGTACTGTGTAACAGCTTCTTGCTGGAATAATTACTGAAGAATTATGGGAGTTCCAATGAGCCTTCCGAATTCCTCCCAGAAACGCGGAAAGGACTTTGANNAAACCGCTGCACCGTGGAGGGGAACTGGATGAATCACCAGGCCATCGTCGACGACAGAAACCCTGGCGCCAAGTTTCCCCAATTCATTCGCCAGTGTTTCGATGCGGTTCGACTCCTTGTAGCGCAAATGCCCTACGTTAAGAATCCGCGTCTCGCCAGAAGCAAACAACGACGCCGCCACGAGCGTTGGGACCGCATCGGGCATGGCATTCATGTCAACCTCCACACCAGTCAGAGCACCCTGCCGTTCCACGAAGATGCCTTGATCATCATTGTGCACCCCGCAACCCATCCGCTCCAACACCGCCAGGAACCCGACGTCANNGCACTCGAAGCATCGGCTTCCACTCTATATTCTGATTGCACGTATCGAGTGGGGGACGAAACAGTGAACGCACGAACACCGTCATTTGCAACACCCACACCAAAGGCCTTCATGACGTCGAGCGTCATACGCACATAGGGTGCAGAGGACAGATGCCCATCAACGACCAGGTGCATCGGGCCAGCGGCATACGGAGAAGCGAGGAGCAACGACGAAAGAAACTGCGAGCTCCTATCCCCCCGGACATGCACGGTTCCACCGGAAATCCCTGAACCCTCCACGGACACGTACAGCCCGCTGACATCACGGGTCACGGTTACCGCAACCTGACGGAGGGCATCGGTGAGATCATCCAGAGGACGTTCCGCCATTCGCGGCGACAGTTCGAATCGCGTTGTTCCTTTCAACAGGGCCGCAAGTGACACCAGAAACCGGAATGTTGTGCCTGCGTTNNCTCCCGCCGTTTCCCTCAACCACCAACCCATTGTCGGAAGGCCGTGCCAAAACGCCAAATAAATTCAATCCGTTCACCAGCATGGCAGTGTCCATGCTGTCCGACGCACCATGCAGGATGGATTGCCCATCCGCGAGAGCAGCACACAACAATGCCCTGTTGGTGATGCTCTTCGATCCGGGAACAACGACTGAAGCATTGACCGGACCCGTGATTGTCGGGATTACGGCAGCTGTCATGGGAGTACCAATAGAAAACTCTGCGCAGGCGCAACCTGCTTATGACGTACGGGAAACATTCTACCGTTCAATGATCCGCCGCACCTTGGCAATGGAAATACGCTTTCCCGTGAACAGGAAAAACTGACGGGCAGCCTGGTGAATGTACATTTCGAGTCCGCTCACTGTTTCAGCACCTGCCATACGCGCCTCCCGGAGGAACCGGGTCTCGACAGGGTTATACACTGCGTCAAAGGCAAGTTTCATCTGCACCGAGCCTGCGGGCAGTGGTGTATTCTCTTCTTGGGGCGTCATGCCAGACGAGNNATGTCTGCCTTATGGATGTTTTCCAGGAGAACGGCACTTGCGCCAAGTGATTCCGCAAGCGCCACAGCTCGCTCGTGAGTTCTGTTCGTGATCAAGATTGTGGCTCCGCGGCGGATTGCTTCCCAAGCGATCGCCCGGGCTGTTCCTCCCGCGCCAAGCACGAGCATCGATCGTCCCCGGACAGGCATCTTCTCCTCAATTGCATCGAGAGCACCCGCGGCGTCCGTGTTGGCGCCACAGAACCGTTGTTGTTTTCTCAAAAGAGTATTTACTGCTCCTATGCCTGCAGAGGATTCATCCATTTCTGCAAGGTACTTCATAATCTCTTGCTTGTGCGGCTTTGTCACACTGAGACCCGCAATCTCGGAAGAAACGTCCGCCATGAACCCTTGGAGATCTTCCACTGCGAACCGGCAATACACCGCATTGATCTTCGCCTTCTGAAAGAGCGGATTAAAAAGGAGGATCCCGCGGCTATAACGGACGGGATTCCCCACGAGCCCGAAGATTTTGGTCTTCGGCGTAAGCCTCCCGGCAGAATAGAGAGTCTTCATGATCGAAGCGGGAATCTGGCCGGGAGCAGAAGAAGCGCCAAGTTCGGCTGCTGCAAACGTAGCCCATCCTCCAAACCGACGATAGAGTATCCGACTCGACTCTCCGGCCTCCCCCATCGCCACTGCTATGGCTCGCACTTTGGAACGCCACGCGTAGCCGAGAAAGCGCGCAACGACAGCGATGTCCCGCGCATCTGTCGATTCAAAAGCCAGCTTCACGGCGAAGGCATTCAGCTTCCGCAACGCGTTGAAGGCCCTTCGGGGATCAGGGGTATCCGGACCAAAATGGTGTTGCGACACGATTACCCGAACCCCGCGATGGCGCTTCTTGAACTCACGCACCCGGCGTGGTCCTATTTTCGCTTCAAGATCGATGTATTGCGCCCCAAGGTCCGCCGCCTCGGAAAGGATCGCCATACCCTCGTCCTCCGAACCCGCAAAGGCGCCCCCTTCCCATTGCGGCCTGCAGGTGACCAGTGCCGGCCTCCTTGTGGATCGGAGGAGTTGACGAAGATCAAACCCGCTGATGAGGTCCAGGCGACACTCGAACATGTCAGCAAAACGGGACGACGCACGGATTTGATTCAATGCCTCCCGAAGTGTGGGGCCGGTAATGGCGACGATGATCATCAGCGGAAATCCATGATTGCTTCAATCAAGGTCAAAGGCACGTCCACGCCAATTGCGGAACATCCAATCCCTGCTGGCAAGACAAACTTTGTCTTTCCGCCCACGGATTTCTTGTCGACGCTGAGTGCATCAAAGAAGACCCGTCGATTGCCGATGCGGGGGACTCTTGTAGGCAGCTTCAATGCCTTGAGCGATCGCTCAAGGACCGTTTTGTCGGCTCGTTCCATGAGTCCGAGACGGACGGCGATTTCTGCTTCCACAACCATACCGATGCTCACCGCCTCGCCGTGACTTATGCGGAAGTTGCTCGCCGCCTCAATTGCGTGCCCGATGGTATGTCCGAGGTTGAGGGATTTTCGAAGGCTCCCTTCATATTCATCTTTCTCGACCACGGCGGCCTTCAGCCCCNNGCCGATCGGACGACAACTGTTTCCATCAGCTTGCTGTTTGTCCTTGTTAACGACCGGGCGTGGCGTGTCAGATAGCGGAAGAACTGCCCGTCAAGAGCTGTGGCGATCTTCACCACCTCGGCAAGGCCGTTTCTGAATTGGCGTTCCGGCAGCGACTTGAGAACCAACGGATCGATGTAGACCGCACGCGGTTGATGAAACGCCCCGATGAGATTCTTGCCTGCAGGATGATCGATTCCCACTTTACCTCCCACGCTGCTATCAACCTGTGCGAGCAGCGTCGTCGGCACCTGAACAAATGAGACTCCGCGAAGCACCGNNGTGACCGTTGGACGCCGTGACGCAAGAGTTCGGTTTGGAGCTCAAGGACAAGTTCCGGATTCTTCGATCGCTCTCCTGGTGGAACATCCAACACCAGCGTGGCGAGCCCTATTTTCCGGCAGGCATCGGCCAGCTGCCGTCCGTAGAGCCGGTTCACGGTTGCATCCGTGATTAAGAAGATTCCCCTGATGTCCGACCATGGCGCAAGGGACTGTGGCAGGCGGCGAAGGATCCCAGCTTCGACGACAATGTCGTACGAACGATCGCGAGACCCATGAAGGCGTACTGGAATGGTATGCATGGGGAGGCTTTTTATCGGGAGTGAACAAAAAACCCTCACCCAGCTTCGGTGGGGGACNNGATACAGGTTGACATCGTGAAAATCAAGCGAACCGGTTGCATGCACACCGGGGGTTTTGTATTTTCCATAACCATTTGCGCAAAGCGTATCCTTGGAACAATCCTACGTCCGTTCGCTCTTCGATGCAATCGCGTCGCGCTATGATTTCCTGAACCACCTCCTCAGCGGTGGATTGGACATATACTGGCGCCGCAAAGCGTCGCAACAGCTTTCTGATCCCAAACGACCATACATTATCGACGTAGCCACCGGCACAGCGGATTTTGCCATCGCTGCCCTGCGAAGCGGGGCGGAGACAGTTGTGGGGGTGGATATTTCGGAAGAAATGCTCAAGCTTGGACGAGCAAAGGTCTCCCGCCTTGGTCTGGATCACCGCGCCCGACTGTTGAATGGATACGCCGAAAAACTTGAGTTCCCTTCTGATTCGTTCGATGCGGCAATTGTCGCATTCGGCGTCAGGAATTTCTCCAACCTCCACGCGGGTCTTGGCGAAATGCTGCGCGTACTTCGCCCGGGCGGAAAACTGGTGGTGCTGGAGTTTTCCCAGCCCCACGCCGTCCCGATGAGACAGTTGTTCTTTCTCTATTTCCGGGAAATCCTCCCGCGCATCGGAAGGGCCATTTCGCATCATGAGCACGCGTACCAGTATCTCCCGGCAACCGTCCTCCTTTTTCCTGAAGGAGAAGCGTTCCTTCAGATCCTTGACGCCTGTGGATTCACTTCGACCGTACAAAAGCGCCTGACGTTCGGGATTGCGACAATTTATACCGGCTTCAAGCCGCCGCAGTAAATGCGATTCTCTGACTACCATCAATCTACCAACAAACGGGATCCTTATGGCTGAGAGAGTTATCCGCGTGGGACATAGCCCCGACCCTGATGACGCGTTTATGTTCTATGGACTGGCGAGCGGGAAGGTGAAACTCGACGGCATTACGATTGCCCACCTTTTGGAGGATATCCAATCCCTGAATGAACGTGCCCTCCGGGCAGAGTTGGAAGTCACTGCAATCTCCGCTCATGCATATCCGGCGGTTGCANNGGTGATCATCTCGCGTAAGTACAAATCCCTCGATGAGCTGCGAGGGAAAACCGTTGCGACTCCCGGCCCCCTAACCACTGCAACCCTCCTCTTCAAGATATTCACCAAGGGAATTCGTAACGTCGACATGCCGTTTGACCGCATCATGCAGGCGATCGATGATGGGACTGTTGATGCAGGTCTCCTCATCCATGAGGGACAAATCACCTAGCAGTCCCTGGGCTACAACAAAGTGCTTGATTTCGGAGAACTCTGGCGCGACACAACGGACGGGCTTCCCCTTCCGCTCGGCCTTGATCTCGTCCGAAAGGATCTCGGTCGCGGTCTGGCTGGAGCTCTTTCGCTCGGACTCAAAGAAAGCATCGCGTATGGTTACGCCCATCAAGCGGAGTCCATTCCTTACGCGCTGCAGTGGGGCCGGGGAATTGCGTCTGACCTCGGCGCACGCTTCGTCAAAATGTATGTCAGCCAACTCACCGTCGATATGGGAGAGACAGGGAAGAAGGCGCTTGAGCATCTGTTTAAGCTCGGCGCCAAGGCCGGCATCATCCACGATGTGGGAGAGTTCGAATTGGTGTAGTTAGATCAGCACAGAGATCCCAATGAGGAGCACCCCATGGAATCCCGGTTGATTGATCGCAGTGATCACGTCTTTCCACAATCATGACGACATCTCGAACGCGGCAGGCTCCTTGATCTTCGGAAGTTCATGGACAGCGAGGATTTCATACAACGTCGTCCGTTGGGCTGCGGCGAAACCGGAATCATGAATCAGTTGAATGCACTCCCGCGTATTGGTGGTATTCACGAAATTTGCGGCGGCGTGGACGTTTTCTTCCTGAAGCGTACCGCCAAAATCGTCGGCACCAAAGTGGAGCGCAATCTGGCCCGTCTTTTTCCCCTCCGAAAACCAGGACGCTTGGATATGATCAAAATTGTCCAGATAGATTCGCGAGAGTGCGAGTATCTGGAAGTATCGAGTGGCCGTTGCGTAGTGCGGAATAATCTTTTCAAGCGGGGTGTTGCCGGGCTTGAAGCTCCAGGGGACAAAGGCCGTAAAGCCGTGATGCTCATCCTGAAGCAAGCGTATCGCTTCGAGGTGTTCGAGGATTTCCTCATCGGTCTCAAGATGACCATACATCATGGTTGCGGTCGATTTGTATCCCATGCCGTGCGCTTCGCGCATCACTTCCAGCCAATCCGCACTGGATCCTTTCAGATGACTGATCTTCTTTTTCACCCGGTCGGCGAGAATCTCCGCACCTCCACCGGGCAGCGTGCGCAGTCCTGCAGTCCAGAGTTGCCGCAGGACATCCTTCACCGAGAGGCCTGACACGTTTGCCATTCCCAAGATCTCAGACGTCGAGAAGAAATGGGGAAACACATCCGGCACCTCCTGAACCGTCCTTCGCACCAATTCGAGGTAATACGCAAACGGGAGGGCCGGGTTTACGCCACCCTGGAGAAGCACGGTGGTCACGCCATTTGCCGCAGCTGACTTGAATTTCTCAACGAGCGAATCCACGCTCAGCGTGTACTCCCCCGCATCGCCCGGGTGCCGATAGAATGCACAGAAGATGCAATCAATCGTGCAAATATTGGTGTAATTTGGATTCGTGTCAACCACAAATGTCACCTGCCGATCGGGATTCACCCGAAATCTGATTTCATTAGCGGTCTCACCCAAATCAAGAAGATCTGCATTCTGAAGAAGGAAGAGTCCTTCTTCGCGTGCAAGGCGCTCACCCAACCGCGCCTTTTTCAATATGTCACTTGTGTACATCATCGGCGAACTCCTAGTCTCTCGTTCTCAACAGCCCGAACGAGTTCTCAGACGCTGTGCATCGACTGTCCATTCATCTCTGCGTCGCGGTGTTCATTGCTCTCCTCTTCGTCCAATGCTGCCACAAACGCCCTGAAACATTCCATGGCGTCCTTCTCTGCCGCGCCCAAACGATACGTAAACCCATGCAGATACTCTCCCACCTCGGAAGGACTCAAGCCGATGCGCCTTCCGTGGAGTCCACCTACAGATGGGAAATCCGTTTCAGAAAGAACCACGGATCGCTCCAGTAACAGTGCAATTTGACGTTTTTCCGATTCCGGCAGATTCCGTCGTCTTGCCCACACGGCAAACACAAACGGAAGCCCTTGCCACTCCTGCCATTCCACCGCGAG